>NZ_AUAG01000020.1:0-81368 GCF_000428605.1 Thioalkalivibrio sp. ALE19 | reverse complement strand
GATGAGTATTGTGCCCGATGAGCGAACGGGAGGCTGACCGCATGGCGAGTACGATCCATTCCAACGCCCACACCACACACCCCGGATCCGGCAGGAGCTGCAGGAGGCGCCGGCCAGCGTCAGCGATCCGGAACTGGCCCGGCGCTACGGCATCAGTCGCATGACGGTGCGCAAGTGGCGCCGCCGGCGCACCGAGGTGGAAGACCGGACCCATCGTCCGAAGACGATGCACACGACGCTCACCGCGGAACAGGAAGCGATCGTAGTCCAGGTCCGGGAGACCGCTTTGCGGTCGTTGGATGACCTTTGGTGCACTCACAATCTCCAGTAATCATCTTCCACCTCTTCTGGCCTTTCATCTGGGTATATAAAAATATTCGAAAATTGCCATAAAAATGTAAACAATACTTCTACACCAGCGTAGGCTAATATTGAAAATGTAACATCTTCGAGGGCGCTGTAAACGTAAATGCCCAAAGAGACCGCAACCCCGTGAAGGAGCACTTTTGCCAAGGTACCATCAAACCCTCTCACAATTGTGACGACCGCAATCGCTGCGCCAATATAAAACACCCCCACCACCACTTCTTCTATCAAAACTCCTCCTTTTAATACTATTGAATCCTGGCCAGTAACTTCGAGTCACCCCGGTCCTCGCCGGAAGCTATCTTATCCGCCACCCCGACGCGTTCTCAGCACGACGCCCGTGAGGAGACCGGCGCCCCCGAGCAACGCCATCATTGCCAGATCGCCGGGATCGAACGTTCCGGGCATCAGGCCGAGCCGCTGCAGCACTTCGAGGCCCCAGGTCAGCAGAATGCCGATCGAGAGGTAGAAGCAACCCGCCAGGCTGCGGAGCGGCCAGATGACTGCAATCACCGCGAACACGGCAAACGCCCACAGCCCGTTCGGCAGGTTGTAGATGGCCCAGTCCGGCATGAGACCCGCCGCCGGACCGAGCAACGCCCGGAGGAACCGGTAAAGCTCGCCCAGCCCGGCCGATTCCAGCCAAGACACGAAGATCAGCGTCTCCGGCCGGAACCCGATATAGATCAGGGCGCCCGGAAGCAGCGGCACCAGCCCCAGCAGGACGAGTACCGCGTACCCCGGCTCGTCACTCCGCCTGACAGCCGCGGATGACCACATTGCCAAGTTTTCCACTGACCCGCCCCTTGAGGGTAATTCGATCGCCGGAATCCACACTGGCCGCCAAACCCGCATCCGACTCCGCCAGCATGCACTGGATGCCCACGATCGGATTCTCCGTCTCGAACGTGATGTAGGGGGTGTCCGCGATATCCCGGCCAATATTGTTGACGGTGCCTGTCACGGCCACGACGGTATCCTCGTAGGTCTGACCTGCCCTCACCTCATTGGCGTCATACTCCGAAAAAAGCTGCTGCGCCGAAACACGATGTTCGACCTCCATCTCCGCAACCTCACGTGAGGCGCCCTCCTCGTCGTAACTACCCAGGGCCAGAACAAGCATCGGCGATAGCAGCCCGATGGTGAGCAGATGCCGTTTCGTTTTTTGCTTCATAAAAGTCCTTTTCCGAGGTCGTGATGCATCGCATGGTGAATCGTCCGGGCGACAATACTCGTCGCCCGGACGATCAGGGGGTCGGTTCGGTGGACCCAAGGGATGAGCTCAGGAGCGCGTACCGCGATATTGGCCCACTGCATCGTTCAGCTCCTTCGTGATCGCCTCGCGCAGATGAACCGGTCCCAGCACTTCCACCCCCGCGCCCAGGCCCAGCAGCCACCACTTCAGGTGCGCGGTGTCGCGGACGGTGGCGGTCACCCGGGAGCGCTCGCCGTCGCCTTCGGGCTCGATGGTCTGGTCGTCGGACAGGCGGGCCTCGTGCAGGTGGTACGCCAGCGCCGCGCTCACCCGGAGTTCGATGCGAATGGTTTCACCCGCGGGGTAATCGAATGCGCCCTCCTGGATGAGTTGGTCGAGATCGAAGCCCCCGTCCGGATCGCGCGCCGGGAGTTCAGTCAGGGCCGCGGCCTCGATCCGGTGCGCCGCGAGATGCAGCACGTCCTGGTGCGGTTCGATGGTAGCCAGGAGGTAGGTGACGGGCTCGCGGAACACCAGCGCCAGGGGATGGATGCGGTGGTCACGCACCCTCTCCTTCGAGCGAGAGCGGTAGGTGATATCGAGGCAGCGGCGTTCCAGCAGGCCCTGTTGCACGGTCGCGAACACACCTTCCGGGATGGCCGGCGGATCCAGTGGCGGACCGCTGGGGAGGATGCGCACCCGCTCGGGCCACAGACTCAGGCCGGACGACTGCCCCGTGGCGTCCAGTACCTCCCGCGCCCGCGCAACCTGCGGTACCAGCCGTTCCCGGGCGGACGGCGGCAGCAGGCGTGATGCGTGAGAATCCAGGATCTGCAGGGTGAGCGCCGTCTCGGGGTCGAGCGCGGGCATGTCCTGCAGCGGGGCATCGGACAGCCAATACCATCCGTACGGACGGTCCCGCTCGTCGCGCCCAAGCGGCAGAAATGCCGAAAGCGATTCCAGGTCCCGTTCGATGGTTCGCAGGGTCGTATCTAGCCCCCGCGCCTGCAGGCGTTCGACCAGTTCCGGCGCACTGACCCGGCGTGGCTGCCTTGGCACCATGCCCAGCAGCAGCATCCGCCGCTGCAGCGTCGCACGCATTCCATTGCTCTGGGTCATTTCCCGTTCATCCCCTGCCCGTCGGTTGTCCCGCTCACGGTGGAGCCTGCCAGCCGGTCATCACCGGCGCAAAGACGCGACGCCAGTACTGCGCAGCGGGGGCATGACCAGCGATTAGCGGGGCTGATCGATTTCATACCGAATGCTTCCGTCCGTATCGCGAACCCGCGTCGGCGCGGAACCCGGGCCCTCCTCCACTGTGCCGCGGATCCGGCCGTCCGCACCGCGGATGTAGGTGGGCCCCGGCGGCTGCTCGTCGATGTAGCCGGTGATGCGGCCGTCAGCATCCCGGATTAGCGGCTGCCCGGGTGAAGGGTAATCCCGATCGGATGACGACGGCACGGCACACCCCGTCAGCGCAACGAGCAGGAAGGCAAAAAAGGCTTTGAGAACGTCCATGGCAACCCCGGCGAATGGATTTCCGCTTCAGGATGGCCCATGCGCACGTCCGTTTCTGTCGCCCGGCCGCGGGAACATGGCCTGCAACGCACGGGCCGAACATGCACACCCGTCCGAATGACCCCAGAAGCGAGTGCCTCCATGTCCAGCGAAATCGCCTTCAAAGAATTGGTTCTGCACCCCGAGTTCGTTCGCATCCAGGACGGCTCGCGCGTGGTCCTGCCGCACGAAAGCGAGTTTGTGCAGATGCTTGCGGCGCTGCATCAGTACGAGGCGTTGCGTGAACACCTCGGAGGCGATCCTCTGGTGGAGGGACACTGATCGTCCCTCAAAGGACTTCGCCCCCATCGCCAACATCTACGCGCTGCCCCTAGGAGACGCTGATTTATTCACTGCGACCTTTACCGGCAGAACAGGATAGAGGTGATGGCAGACGTTTTATGTGGAACTATCCAATGGCCGCGCGACATGCCCGACAACGAGGCAAGGTGCGGGCTCACCAGCCTCATACCACTCGACAAGCCTATATACCCACTCGACCCGGGCACATATTTGAGTACAACAGTCGCTTATCCGGTTCGCTGGCTAAAACAGGTCCCCTTCATCACGACCTGCACCCGCCCCCCGCGCCAAGGGAGCCATTCATCCAAGACCCCCTCCATACTAAAAGAATGCTGGGTTGTATATTCCTGTTCACTAAAAACCTCTCGCAGGCACTTCGAGGTCTCCGAAAAAAACCTATTTTGATCTACGTTTTTGTAATAGCCAGTCCACACGCCGAATACCCAACCGTGCCTTCGCGCGCCTCCCGACTCTCCTTCACCCCGCGCTCTCTCCAACTGTTCTTGCAGGGAATTGACCCACTCTGCTTGGGTTGTTCGCGAATATCCTGGATACACCACTTTCAATTCAACATGGTGCAGCAACTTCACACCTTTATCGGTATCTCTGTATATAGATATATCCCTCTTCTCATCTTCGTCATACACAAACTCGCCTCGATCCGGTTGAACGCCTTCGCCTGAATCAAAATTTAAGATCGAGCAAATTTCACGTTTCAACCAATCCTCACAGGCAGCCCCCATAAGCCGACGAGCATTACGATTCGGTTCGTTACACAAGCTTTTTGTAACGTCGTAGAAACTCTTCTTTATATCCACCATCACGCACCCCTGATAAATGCAGTCAAGCACAGCCTAAGGAAACACTGATCAATGTCCCCGCATCCGCCTCCATGTCCCTCCAACGCGTTTTTGGAAGGACAACTGGGCCATGGCGGCCTGCTGTACCCCCTGTAACCGCCGTTTTTGGCGGTTACAGGGGTGATTTCCGGTCCTGCGGACACACTACCCCTGCGGCAGGAGTCCCCATCGTCGCGCGCGGTACAGGTTCGCCAGGGCGAACAGACTGTGGAGCTGCGCGGTGTTCTTATTGAGGCCGCGGTAGCGGACCTTGCGGTAACCGAAGAGGTTCTTCACCACATGGAACGGATGCTCGACGATCGAACGCAACTGCGCTTTCTGCCGTTCGGCGGCGCGCACCCGCTCGCGCGCCGGGCCTTCCGGCATCGCGCGTACGCTGCCGCGCTTGCGCGCGATGTGGGTTTCGGGACGATGCGCGTCCAGCCGCTTCCCCGCACCGATGTAGCCGGCGTCGCCATGCAGGCTGTCTTCCTCGCCATGGAGCAGGTCCGGCACCTGCGACACGTCCGAGACGTTCGCCGCCGTCCCCTTCACGGTGTGAACCAGGCCCGTGACCACGTCCGCGCCGACATGCGCCTTCATCCCGAAGTGCCACTGATTGCCCTTCTTCGTTTGGTGCATCTCCGGGTCACGCGCCTTGTTCTCGTTCTTCGTCGATGGCGGGGCGGCGATCAGCGTGGCATCCACGACCGTTCCCTCACGCAGCAGCAGGCCCCGTTCCTGCAGATGGGCGTTGATCCGCTCGAAGATCACCCGGGTCAGGTCGTGGCGCTCCAGCAACCGACGGAACTGCAGCAGAGTGGTGGCATCCGGGGCGTCTTCGCGGCTCAGGTCAATCCCGACAAAGCGCCGGATCGCCTGGCTGTCGTACACCGCGTCCTCGATCCCTTCATCCGACAGGTTGAAGCACTGCTGCGCCACGTACATCCGCAGCATCCGCTCCAGACCGATCGGCGGGCGGCCGCGCTTCCCCTTCGGGTAGTGCGGCTCGATCGCCTCCACCAGCGCCGCCCAGGGCGTGATCGCATCGATCTCCCCCAGAAACCGGTCGCGCCGCGTCTGCTTGCGCTTGGCGGAGTACTCGAGATCGGAAAAACTGCGCTGCGACATCGACCATCACCTCGGGCAGAAAACCTGCTGCCATTATCCCAAACCCGCTCGCCGGGCGGGAGCAGCGGCGGATTAAATCAGCGTCTCCCTAACCCATTCAGGCGTCAATTTAGGTCGCCTGGATCGCCGACTGCGACATTCCGAACTCCCCGTCATCGGGATGTTGCCTGCCGACCTCGTGGGGATCCCGATTGGCGCCGCCGTTCTCGAGATACACCCGCAATGGATTTGATGCTCGATTAGGAACCAACGCAGGTTCAGCCCTGATTCGCCGGCCCGCAGCCCGCGAACTCCTTCACGAACCACCAAAGATTCGGAATGAAGCGGTGTCCGTGGAGACCCGCGAATGCTCCCCCACCTGCTCGCCCCATGCATCGAGAACGGCATCCAGATATCCATCCAATGACTCGTTCGCCCGGCATTTCACGACCTCCCGTTCCGCGAGCAACGCCCATTCCAGTTCCTGCGTGAGTTCCGCGGCCCTCACCTGCTCCTGCCGGTATACCTGGACACCCTCGGCGCCGGTCGCGAGCACGAAGACCGTACCCCCCACTACACCCGCCATCGGCCCGGTTTTGACAGTGGCAAGGGTCGCCGCGCCCGTTTGCGCGGCAATGCGTGCAGCCGGGGCTCTCATCCCACGTGCAGCCGCCTTGATGCCGCCGGCACGCAAAGCCTGTACCGTCGATGAACGCCGCAGCACGCGCTGGCTCAGGGGCATGGCACCCGCCGCGGACGTGGCTACGAGGGTTTTCCCCGATACCCAAGCACCACTGTGCGAAAGCCGTTCGAGGTCCTCACTGACCCACTGCTCAAGCTGCGCCGACAGTCCCGACAACTCAACGTCTGCTTCGACCTGTTCATCGACGCGGGTGGCCGACGGTTCCCGATCCAGTACGTCCGCAAGGTGATCCGTGAGGCGTGCTCCCGATTTCGCGATTTCTGCGGGCAGCACCTGTTCCCGGAGGTGACGGTCCGCCCGATCCAGGTGTTCCTGGATCCGGGATTCTTCCTCCAACAAGGTCTGCGCCTGTTCATCCAGATACTCGTCGAGATCACCAAAGAAAGGCAGTGACATTCGTGTAGCCCAGCCGCCGAACGAGTGGTATTCATCAACGAACACCGGAACCTGATCGATCGCGGCCTCGAAGGCCCAGTCCACGCCGGTGTGGTACTCATGCTTCAGGACCCGTCGAATCCGGGCCTGCTCGGATTCGAGGCTCGCGCCGGCTTCCACGCGCACCCGATCGAGCGCGTCTTCGCCTTCGATTTCCCAGGCCGCCCCACCGACCACCACCGTCAGGGTCTTCGATTCCAGGGCCTCGTCGATACCTGGCACCACAAGGGCGAGAAAACCAACGGCGATCACCGCGAAGAAGGCCCCCAGGACAAGACTGATTCTCCGGCTTCGAGCATCGTCCTCCGTCGGCGCCGTCGGTTCCTCGGGGGATTCCGACTCGGTTTCGGCCCCAGCGGAGTCATGCTCCCCCGTCTCGCCGCCTTCTTCCCATTCCCGCTCATCCATCCTCTACCTTCCTTCTGCGAAGTAACACAGTCCCATCAACAGCCGCGACCACGCCCAGGCCGCACCCAGGCTGGCCAGGAAGAGCAGGATCCAGGCCACCAGCACCCATGCCCCTCCTGTCTCGACGCTCCCCACCAGGTTCTGCATGGCCCAGTAGCTCAGTTCCGTAACGTAGACCATGGCCAGCAGGACGGGGTCCAGTAGATGACAGTTCCAACCGGGCGAAGCCGCCACCGTTTCCAGAACGCGTTCGTAGGGCTCGCTGCGGTAGTACGTCTGCTCGGAAATGAGATCCAGAATCACGAGGAAAGGCGTCAGGATCGCGACGTTCAGACGCACAGCCAGCACCCTCGAGAGTGGCTCGAGCCATTGGGGAAGAACCTCCGGCTCCAGCCATCGTCGGGCCCGTACGGCCAGAAACAGGAACACCGGGATATTGAGCGCAAGAAGGACCCATTGAGGGCTCGCCCAGCGATGAAGCTGGACCAGCAACAGAATCGCGAGGAAAAATCCAACCCCGGCACTGACCAGGCGCATCAGCAACCCGGGCCGAACCCACCGGGCGAGGGCTCCATCCTCTCGCAGATACTGTCGCGCCCAGGCCCGCCGGCGCGTCTTTCGGAACTCGAACAGCCCGTGCCCGATCACGCCGGCCACCACGGCCATCGGCAGGATCGCCAGCCAGCATGGCAGGATCGGGAGGAGCTGAACGCTCACCCCGAGCACGCCTGCAGCCGCCAGAATCAGCAGTGCAGATCGCATCGTGTTCGGGCGTACCCCCGTCATACCGCCGCTCCTGGCACTGGCGCCCTCCTCGTGTTGCGGAGTAACCATCGTCCGTTATGCCCGGAACATGGGCAAGGCTTGGCGGAAGTACGGGCGCTGCGCCCGATCACCCGGTGAGCCGCGTAACGATTACACGTCAAAAACCGTCGCCTGCCTGTGCAAGGCTGGAGCTCCATTCGTCGAGGAGTCCAGGCCATGCCCGTCAGCAAACGCCGCCGCTCACGCAAGTCCTTCCGTTCCGCCCGCCGGGGGGAGCTGCCCGGCAACCTTGGAGGCATCCGGGCCCTCTGGGCTCTGCGTGTCCTGCGCCATGCCCTGCCCATGGACCTGACCGGGACGCTCCTGCGTTCGCTGGATGACGACATGCTTCAGGCGCTGGGCGTGGACCACGACGGAGACATCTGGGACGACACGGAACGGGTGGAGGCGGTCATCGAGCGGGCCGACGCGGTCGAACAGCAGGCAGGCCCATTGCAGCGGGATCACCCAATCGCCCGTAACGTCCGCCTTTTCGGGGAGCCCCTGGGCCTTTCGGAATGCGAACGCGAGGTCCTGCAGATCCTGGCACTGAATGCCTCACATCATCCTTTCGCCTCGTTGCTGTCCAGCGTGCGCGACGCGGTGGACCTGACCGCGGAGGAAATCGTGGCGGTCGCCCTGGGCCGTTCACTGCGTGAGGTCCGGGAAGCCCTGTCGCCTCGGAACACGCTGGTGCGTTCCGGCCTCGTCGAGACCGAGGGCCGCGGCATGCTGATGTCGAACCAGCTCGGTTTCGACCTGCTCGGCGATCTGGCGTCGGAACTGGTCGGGCGGATGGAGTCGGCCGAGCCGGTCTTCAGCGCGTTTTTCCGCCCGATGCCCGAGCCGGAGGGGGATCAGATGGCCCTGGCCCACCTGGAGCAGCCGCTGGCACGGCTGCGGGCCCTGCTCGGCCAGGCCGCTTCGCAGAACATTCCGGGGGTCAATATCCTGCTCTACGGGCCACCCGGCACCGGAAAGACGCAGCTCGTGCGGCGCCTCGCACAGGAGCTCGGGCTGGAAGGCCGCGAGGTCAATCACGAGACCCCCGATGGCACACCGATGGACGCGCCGCACCGGCAGCGGGCCTATCAGCTCTGCCAGTATCTCCTGAGGCGGGCTCCCCGCTCCCTTGTCGCCTTCGACGAGATCGAAGACGTTTTCGGGCAGGATCCGCTGGCCGCCCTGTTCGGCAACACCCGGCGGGGACCCCGAACCGGCGGGAAGGCCTGGACCAACCAGATGCTTGAGGATAACCCGGTCCCGGCGATCTGGATCACGAACCACCCGGAGCAACTGGATCCGGCCTATCTGCGGCGCTTCGATTTCACCCTGGAGGTCGGTCATCCCCCGCGCTCGGTCCGCCGCGCCCTGATGGCGCGCGCCTGCGAGGGGCTGGAGGTCAGTGACGAATGGCTGGACCACATGGCCGGCATCGAGGGCCTTACCCCGGCCGAGATCCAGCGCTCCGCGCGGGTCGCACGCCTGCTGAATCAGGCCGCCCATGGCGAATCGGCGGAATCCGTCATCTCCGACCATCTGTCCGAGCAGGCCGAACTACAGGGCCGGCCTCCGCTTGCGATGCCCCGGGCGTACGCCGAGCTGGAATACGGTCTCGAGAACCTCAACACGGAGGGGGACGTCGATTCGGTCCTGGAGGATCTGGTCCTCGCGGGCTCCGGCTCCCTGCTGGCCCACGGTCCTCCGGGGACCGGCAAGACCGCGCTGGCCCATCACCTGGCACAACGGGCGGACCGCCCCCTGCGCAAGCGGACCGCTTCCGAGTTGATCTCCCCCTACGTGGGCCAGACCGAGAAGAACCTCGCACGGGCCTTTCGCGAAGCGCGACGGGAAGGCGCGGTGTTGCTGCTGGACGAAGCCGACAGTTTCCTGACCGACCGTTCCAGCGCCCGCCACTCCTGGGAGACGACCCGCACCAACGAACTGCTGGTCCAGATCGAGGCATTCAGCGGGATCCTGGTGTGCGCCACGAATTTCCTGGAAGCGCTGGATCCGGCCGCCCTGCGACGGTTCGACCACAAACTGGAACTCCGTCCGCTGACCATGGCGCAGCGGGTACGGCTGTTCGAGCGACTGGTGGAACGGCTGCAGCCGGTCGATGCCAGCGATGGCTGCGCCACGGAATCCGCCCGCGCAACCGTCCAAAGGCTCGAGCAGCTCACTCCCGGCGATTTCGCGACGGTCGTGCGAGCGCATACCCGCCGGCAGGGTACCGGCGACCTGACCCAGGAGGCCCTGGCCGAGGCCCTGGCGGCGGAGCAGCGCATCAAGCCCGGGGCCGGACGCCGCGCGGCGGGCTTCGCCTGAGCCCACACCCCCTCGAAAAGACCGGGCCTGACGGCCCGTGGATATGGAGAGAACACATGGACGACCTCTCGCGACCGAACCCGGATCGTTTGATCCAGCGCCTGAGGACCGAGCGGGATCAGCTTCTCACCCTGCTCAAGGCCTTGCCCGACATCTCGTTCGTGATCGACGAGGACGGGCTGTACGTTCGGGTCATCGGCGAGGCGAACGAAGCCATGTACGTGAGCGGCAAGGGACTGGAGGGGCACAGCGTCACCAAAGCGCTGCCCCCGACCGTCGCCGAAGCATGTCTCGAGGCGATCCGAACAGCCCTGCGGACCGGCGACATGCAGACCCTGGAGTACCAGCTCCGCGTCAATGATGTGGCCGTTCGCACGCCCTCGGCTCGTGAAGCCACGCAGGATGGAATCGAACAGTGTTTTGAAGGCCGCGTCCTACCCCTGCCCGGTTACGATCACCCCAAGCCCGTGGTCCTGTGGGTCGCGGTCAACATCACGCCGCGCAAACAGCTCGAGCAGTACTGGCGCCAGGCGGCAGAGACCGATCCGCTGACCGGGATCGCCAACCGCCGAGCTCTGTTCGAACGGGCCCATTCCGAAGTCGAGCGCGCCCGCCGCTACGGACACCCGCTGTCGCTTCTCATCCTGGACATCGACCACTTCAAGAGCATCAACACCCGCTTCGGACATGCGCGGGGGGATGAAGCACTGCGGCGCTTCACGCAGGCCTGCGCCGAGCTGCTGCGCACCAACGACTGTCTGGGGCGGATTGGAGGCGAAGAATTCGTGATCCTGCTGCCGGACACTGACCTTTCCGGCGCGGCCAGTCTGGGGAGAAGAGTCGTGGAGCAAGCCCGGTCCATTACTGTCGCCGACACCCCCATCGCCCCAACCCTGACCGTTTCGGCGGGGACGGCTTCTTTGGACCATGGTGAGGGGTTCGAGGAGGCCCTGCGCCGTGCCGACGCTGCCCTTTCCAGGGCGAAGGCCCATGGCCGCAACCGTCTGGAAACGGACGAAACCTCGGCCGGTCCGGATAAACCGCAGGCCCCCCGCAGATTGAGGCACCGCATATGCCCCCGAAGAACACGACGTCCGATACGCAGGAGCCGGTCGACGGACTCACACTGCACCCGGAGTTCGTCCGCATCGCGGACGGCTCGCGCGTGGTCCTGCTCCGGGAAAGCGAGTTCGTGCAAATGCTTGCGACGCTTTACCAGTACGAAGCCCTGCGCGAATACTTGGGCGGCGACCCCTTGGTCAATACGCAGAACGTATAAGACCCGGACGAACCCTTTGGCGATCGCCGAAACCAACGTAGAGTCGTCTTCGGCCGGCCAGCTCACCCGGGTGAAATCGGGTGAGTTTGCGGGACCTCGGGCTTCAGGCGTTCCAGTTAGATTGTAAATTCAAGGTACGACTGAGTCGATCGCCATAAGACCAGGCGAGCCGCCGGCACCACATTACCCCAGACCTACAAGAAAGCAGCGTGCACACCGATTCGGCCTCAGAGACTACCGCCTATTCGCAGCCTGCTCCCCCGTAACCAACCACGGGAAGCGACGCGCTGAGCGAGCGTAGCTCAAACGGTCGGCATTCATGCGATCGTTATGCTCCTATACTATCAACAGATACGGAATCGTTACGCACTTTCGTCTTTGTGTAATTAACCGGGGGATATTCGCAGTGATTTTGAAAGTACCACCAAAGCAGCTGCCCTTCTGCCTGCAAGAGGGAGTCACCGAATGAACCGAAAGGAGAAACGGCAATCCTAATTGGCCCATATTGTTCCACAATCTGGGAAAACTTCAAATGGTTCGCTTTCGAAGTCGCGTGAAGCTTCGCCCAGCGCAAGTATCTTTGCCTGAAGGTTCCTTTCGTTTGCCCTATGTAGACAACGTCACTCTTTCCTTTTAACCGAGGAATCGATTTTTCCGTGCGCAGAACGTAAACGATGCCTTTCTCGACACCAGCAGCATCACTCCCATAGACACGCCTGAATTCCTCCTCGTCAACTGAAGTGACCCGATCGGGAAGCACACGGAACGAATCCAACGTTTCATAAAAGTTATCTTTCGTGAGAATCATCAAACCCCTCCCTTCCTGAACAACTATGGTTTTCTACCCAAGTTTGCTTTATCGAACGATTTGTTAAGCTACTTTTGCGAGCGTTTTGGCGCCTCAACACTATACAACCTCTTTAACTAACACACTGCTTCAGCCGTGTCCGCCAGCTCTGCCAGGTGGGACACCATATCGGCAATCCGCTTGTGGCGCATTTCTTCATCTAGCAAATCAGCCGCTGAGCCATTAAAGGCGTAAAAATTGATCATCTTTTCATCATCGCCTTCGTCTGGGTTGTAGTAGTAGCAAACGAGCCAATCGGCATCGCCGTCCGCTACGGCATTACCGGTACCAACCTCCTGCCTTACCCGCCCCCTCAAATCAGGGGATGCAACGACGGAGTCCTTGTCGTCTTCCACCCTAAGCCCATAATGAACCGCATGGTAAAGATTGACATAAATGCAGACCGTTTCGTTCGCCACCTTAAATATCGGCATCTTTATACCGATATGCTTATTGTTCCTGTTCTTCGAATAGTAGCCCGAAGAGATGGCTGCGGCATTCTTTCCTCCATAGACACTCGGGGTCCATCCAAAACGGGACTCGAGCGCCGACCCAAGATCCTTCCAGAACATTTTCTGCACCGAGGCCTTGGCCTTCGGGAGAGTCTTCTCCACCTCAAGGGCCGCTCTGAATTTCTCCACATCATTGTTCAGCTCGTCGGCCACCAAATCGTTCATCGTATTTCCCTTCCCTGTCAGGTTACGAATAAGCTGTTGATACTGCTGGATTGCATGCGCCAGTGTCGGCTTATGCTGGGATCTCTCGATGCAGCGATCCAGCCAGAGCGAGACGTCGTCCGCGAACGAAAAGCAGGACACGTCATCCTGGCTCAAGGTATGCAGGCTGCTGGTCGATGGCACGACCCCGTCCAGAGTCAAATACACCAAAACCACCTGCTTCTGTCCTCCTGCACGTCGATGAAGCTCCTCATCGTAGGCATGCAACTGTTTATCCTGATCAGCCGCATCAATCTTGATCTCAATGCCAACTATCGCCTCCGGTGACTCGATCACGATATCGATCCGCCGCTTTTCTTCCGTGGCCAGTTCACGGCTCACGCGATAGCGTCCGCCCTCTGGCGCCCGGATGCCCACGATGTCCTCCAGGAACAGACGCACAAAGGCGTTACCGTCGCCGTGCCGGCCGTTCTGCCTCAACAGCTCATGGAGGAACCTGGAATGTGTCTGCTCTTCGTTTCTCTGCACCCCGAGGATGGTGAATATATTGAATCGCTCGCCATGCCGGTTGGCCTTCTCGCGGGCCTGGCTAACGGCCTCGACAAGGTCATCGGTCATGAACAGGTCATTGGACATCGGTCTCTCCTTTGATCCAGAGTTGCACCCGTTGAGCGAGGTCTTGCACGCTCTTCGCGAGCGCCTCCTCCAGTCCCATCGAGCCTGTGGTGTGTTCCGCATGGTCACGCGTGATGACGGCAGCGCCGGTGGCGTCCAGCTCTTTCCGACCGGACAGTGCCACATCGCGCCTGTCCGCCTCGATCCCGAACGGCAACGTCACCGCTACGAGGACATCCAGCTCCCGCTGGATCGCCTCGCGGGCGATTACGGGCATGACGCCGGTGCCGACGCCGCCCCCCAGCCCTGCGACGAGGACCACCCTGCCGTGCTGGGGCAGGCGAGCCCTGACCTCTTCGATCGACTCTTCCGCTGCCTTGCGCCCGCGCGCCGGCGATGTGGCGTCCATTCCCCCACATGTCTCAGGACCCAGAACCACGCGCTGCTCGGCAGCCAGCCCCTCAAGCGACTTGCGGTCGGTATTGATGCCGATCAACTGACCACCCACCTGAGCGTGGACCTCCCGGGCGATCGACAGGCCGGCCCCACCGATACCGACAATGTTTAGTTCGTTCATCCATGACTCCTTTTGCTTAATGTGACACCGAGGGCGTGGTGCGCGTCATCTCCATTGGATCGTTTGCTTTTCCACCTCGGGCACGCGAAATCTTCGTACACCCTCATTGGCCAAGAGGCACTCTCTATTCGCTGATTTCGCGATCAAAGAAGCATTCGTGGGGATCAACAATCTCCCCCCTGGGCCCGAATGCAAGTGAGTAATAGCGCATGGTGCGATTCCATTCCGCGACGATCACCCCCGTGACTGACGTAGACGGCCACACGGCGTTGTGTGCATTGATTTGCTTTGCCCACATGGAAGATAAGTCATCACGATCACCCTTATGTGACCAGTCGCCCTGATCGTTCGACCATTCAGCACACACCACCAGCACTTTTAGAGGGGCGTGGAGGCACGCAAGTTTTCGCACCTCATGGTCTGCAGAGCGAGCGTTGTTTTCGGACTCAATGAATACGATGGGCACTGCATTACCCGACGAGTCCACTTCACACAGCGTGAAGTCGACCTTAAAGTCCTCTTTCTGAAACTTAAGCCCCATCGTGTTCGCCACTTCCGGAAGCACGTGTTCTTCATATCGCTTCGTTCTGGCAGCACATCCCTTCCAGGCCTCACGAAACTCTTCGTCCGTCATCCCTTCGAGCGCACTCTCGAACGCCGTACGAAACTCTCTCCAAAATCCAGTGATCGCTCGCATGTCATTTTTCCTCTGGGCCGTGAAGTTACTTCATATTCAACATTAGGTCGCCAATCGATACCAATGCCCAATTCCGCACACGGACTGCGAAAAGAAGTCAGAGAAAGCCAGACCGCCTGCGCGTGGCGTCCTCTTTC
This sequence comes from Thioalkalivibrio sp. ALE19, assembly GCF_000428605.1. Lineage (NCBI taxonomy): Bacteria > Pseudomonadati > Pseudomonadota > Gammaproteobacteria > Chromatiales > Ectothiorhodospiraceae > Thioalkalivibrio > Thioalkalivibrio sp. ALE19. The sequence continues at coordinate 66,491 of NZ_AUAG01000020.1, read as the reverse complement.
GAAGCGCTCTCGCGTTCCAGAGCCTCGATGATCGTCTGTGGTTCGAACCGATGGCCGAGGTTGTGGGCGCGCCGAAGCAGCAATGCGAAATCGCCCGGGGCCAGATTGTCCAGATGTTCGATCCGTTTCCGGAGGTAGTCGGCCTGCGCAGAGTCTGGTGCCTCCAGGTGAAGCGCGTCCAGGAGTTGCAGGAACAGCTCCCAGCGACGTGCGGAATCGGGGTATTGAAGCTCGATTTTCTCGTCAAAACGCCTCATGACGGCGGAATCCAGACGCTCGAACGCATTCGTGGCGCACACGAAAACACCCCGGAACTCGTCCATGCGGGTCAGGAGCTCGTTGGTCTGCGTCACTTCCCACCGATGGTTGGCGCCCGCACGGGGGCCGAGAAAGCTGTCTGCCTCGTCGAGGAAAAGGACGGCGCTGGATTCGGCCGCTTCTTCGAACATCGCGGCAATGTGGCTCTCGGTTTGCCCGAGAAACGAGCCCAGCAGGTCGGAGGCGCGCTTCAGGATGAGGGGCACACCCAGCTCCATCGCCAGCGCCCGAACCATCTCGGTCTTTCCGGTGCCCGGCGGACCATGGAGTAGCAGACGGCCGCGCTGACTCCGTTGAAGCCCCGCGAACAACGCTTCCAGATCGACGGTGGCCTCGAGAACGTCGCGCCGCCATGGCAGGGTCGATGGGACGGATTTCGGCAAGGGAGGGAAGCCCTGGACAGTGAGGTGCTGGTCGAGCTGCTCCCGAAGAAAGGGTTCCTGATCCGTGGCGTCGCTGCCCGACGCCACCAGGCCGCCCAGGGTGGCCACCTGCCTCATCATGGCCGGAGTGACAGGCCGGTGTTCCGCCAGGGCCTCTTCGAAGGCCGGTGACACGGGGATTGCCTCAAAGCAGCGGCGAACTATCCGGCGCCGGGCATCTGGGCCCGGGGATCGAAATTCCCTGACGTACGTGAATCGCCGCAAGTAGGCGGGATCCATCTGTAGAGTCCGGTTGGCGATCCAGATGCTGGGTAATTCGCCCCCTTCCAGGCGGGCATTGATCCACGCCTTTCCCGCCTTGACCCCGCTGCGAGACCACGCCGGCAGTCCCTGGTCCGCGGCACTCGTGAAGACATCATCCATGTCGTCGAAGAGCAGCAAGGTGTTGCCGTTCTGCCCATAGAAATTCTGCGCCATTGACCACCGCCGGAGGCGCTGCAAAGGGGCGATCGGCTCACCATTCGGCTCGCAGTGGGCCACCTCGACGAGCGTGGCCCCCAACTCGTGCGCAAGCAGCCGCACGAACTCGGTTTTGCCCGTACCGGGACCCCCATGGAGCAGGATATTCACCGCTTCCCGGTCACTGTCCCGGCTTTCCCGAATGATTCGGACCAGACGGCCGAACTCGTCTTCCAGATGCGGGATGTCTTCCAACGAGATCACCGGAGCGGGCGAACGGGTATAGAACCAGCGGAGGAGCTCCTCCGGCGCCTTCTCCTCCGTAGCCAGGTCCTGGGCCATCCGCCCGCGGAGTTCAAAGGCCAGTTCATTCGATCGGCCCAGACCCGGGCCGAAGCGTGACAGCAGGCCGGTTTCAAAGAGCCGGCCAGTTTCGTCCAGTGCGCAGCGAACATGCTGAGTGGTCGCGCCGAGCAACTGCCCCACGATGTAGAAGCCGCGGCCCGAGCGCCGATCCAGATACGCATCGAGCGACTCGTAGAGATCCGCGTGGAGGTGCATCAAGGCGAGGAAACCGAGCACCCGGGTCTCAACCCGGCCGAGTTCCAGACGCTCGCCCAACTGATCGAGGTTGCTACCCAGCGGCTCGGGGAAGGCAGACTGAACACCCTGATTCAGGAGGTCCTGAATTCTGCGTTCCGTCTCGGCGATTCCCTCTCCCTGTGCATCCGGACCGTACTCCAACCCTTCACCCTCAAGCCCGCAGGCGGTCATCAGGGAAGGCGTGACCTCGGACCAGCGCAGGCGTGTATGGAGCTGAAGGTCGTGCAGGATGCGCAAACACCACAAACGGACGAGCCGTTCCTGCTGCGTAAGGTCGTCCAACGGGTTGGGAGTAATGGGGGCGACTGCGACCACGACTGTCTCCTGTGCGAGTGCGATTCGATGATCCACCCATCAAGCGACAGTTTTTGACGCCAAGCTGAAAAACCCATTGCACAGCATGCGGCCAACGATCCGCTCGCGGAGACAGGGAGCGGATAAGAAAGGCGACGGCTGTCAGGCGATCGCTTCGATCAGCGTCGGGTCATCTTCGGCCGGCCGATTCACCCGAGTGGACACCGGGTGATACCGAAGCGCTTCCGGGTCCAGGCGCTGCGTCCGCGCCCGGATCGCTTCCCTTGCGGTGAGTGCCGGGTCCAGCCAGTCCCAGCGGCAGGCCGCATCCAGCACCAGGGGCTTGCGGTCGTGGATGTGCGCCAGACGGTCGGATGCGGGTTCGGTGATGATGGCGCAGCAGGCGCCGCCGTCGGCGGTGGGTTCCCAGATCCCCGCCATCATCAGCACGTCCTGCGGCGCGTCTTCGACCAGAGTGATGTAGTACGGCTGCTTCCCCTGCTCCGTCCGCCGCCACTCGTACCAGCCATCGGCCAGCACGATGCAGCGGCGATGCGCGAACGCCGAGCGGAAAGACGGGCTGGTGGCCACCTTCTCGGCCCGCGCGTTGATGGGCCGCGGGCCCTCCTCAACCCGTTGCGGACGAAAGCCCCAGAACATCGCCTGGAAGGCGGCCCGTCCATCGTCGCCCGCACGGAACCCTTCCAGCTCCGTCCCCGGCGCGACGTTGTACCGCGGTGCGTCGAACCCCGCATCGACCGGTACCTGGAAATAGCGCATGGCCAGCTCGCTGGTCGCGCTGTAACGCGTCATTCGTCCGCACATGGAACCAGCATGCCACGAGAGCCGGGCGAGCCGTAGGAATCGCCCTCGCATCGCCCTCCGCCGGGATGCTCACGCGAAGCCGCGTTTCCAGAATTTTCGGTGTTCCAAAAGAAAAGGCGGGGGCCTGCCCCGCCTTTTCCCTCCATCCCCTTAAGTACTCCCCAGCCAGCCGGCCGGGCGTTCCGGATCCCTCGGGGGCATCCACACCGCGCGCCCGCCGCAGAACCGATGCCAGTAGCCCTTACGGCCCGCCCGAAGTGCCCGCTGCGCAACATCCGCCTGAGCGCTGCACTGGTCGAGCCCCTGCACCAGGGCCGCCATCGGGGCGCCATAGGTCTCGCCGCTGCGATAGGCGGCGATCGTGAGCCAGAGCGCGTCATGCGCATCCCGATCCCGCTGCCGAAGTGCGGCCATGGGTTCCTGCAGGTGATATTCGATCAGCCGCTCGTGGCGCTTTTCCGGAATACGGTGCGCATCCGGGACAGCGCACTTCCCCACATCGTGAAAGAGCGCCAGCAGGATCCCGGCTTCCCGCATGCAGGTCGCCACGCTCATCCGCTCGGTGGCCACGGAGACCGCTTCGGCCACTTCCAGGCTGTGATTCAGCAGACCGCCCTGCTCCGCATGATGACAGCGGCCCGAGGCCGTGCCGGTCACGAAGCTGATGGCGAAGTCGGGGTCGGCAAAGACGTCCCGAACGAACGCGCGATAGCCTTCAGTCTCCAGGCCTTCGACCAGATCGATCAGGCGGCCCAGGTCCTCCGGATGCGGCGCCCGGTGCGCCGGAAGTAGATCCAGCGCATCCCGTTCGCACGGCGGTTGACCATAATCCGGGTGCGCGACCAGCACCCGTTGCCCTTTGGGCGTATCCGCCGTGTGCAGCGAGAGGTCCCGGAGCTGGCCATCGACCAGGCCGTGGCCGGCCCAGTCACCGCACCGGGCAAACGCCCCGACCCATCCGGAAGAGTCATACAGGCGCAGCTTCAGATACCACTCACCACTCGGTGCCGTCCCTTTTTCGAAGATCTCCACTCGTGCCGAAAGGTCCACCGGTTCGTGGCAGGCGATGTCGTCGAGCTCCACGAACATCTTGAGGTCTTCCACGGTTTCAGCCTTCATGTTCCACCTCCCTGCTGCTGTCGACCGTCCCGCCCTGCAGGCGCATGCGCAGGAGCTGGTCGATGGCGGACCCGTCCTGGCGCGTCAGGTTGGGCACATAACGCGAATACACCGTGAACAGCATCTTGGTGTTGGAATGCCCCATCTGCCGGGCAATCCATTCCGGGCTCTCGCCGGCCGCCAGCCACAGGGTCGCGGCCGTGTGGCGCGTCTGGTAGGGGTTGCGGCGCTTGAGTCCCGCCTTCTTCAGCGTCGGGTACCAGACCCGGTTGTTCACGTTGCGGTACGCAATCGGATACCCGTACCGGGTGGAGAACACGTAGCGGCTGCGGTGGGTCTCCGGGCGCTGACGCATGGCCTCGCGTTCCTCCATGAGCGCCCGGTACACCACGTCGGACATCTGGATCGTCCGCGTCGAACCGTCGGTCTTGGTCGTGGTCTCCTCGCCCTGCACCCGGGCCGACTGAACCAGGATCTCCCGACGGTCGAAATCGACGCAGTCCCACTTCAGCCCGTCGATCTCCGAGGTCCGCATGCCGGTGAAGAAGCGGACCAGGAAATACCCGCGCCACTCCGGCGGCGCGGCATCCAGAAACCGCTGGACCTCCTCCAGCGAGAACGGATCCACCTGCGAACGCCCGATCCGCATGGGCTTGATGCCCTGAAACGGCGTGTTAAAGTCAAAGCGGTCGGCGGCTTCCTCCAGAATCTGCTTCGTTACGTTCAGAATCTGGTTGATCCGAGAGGCTGACAGCCCCTTCCCGGTATCGCGGTTCACTTTGGCGAGTTGTGCGCGATACTGGAGAATTTCGGATTTCTGGATGTCGCCGACCTTCCGGTCCCCGAACTGCGGGACCACGTGCTTCGACAGGATGTCGGTCACCTTCGTCTGGTACGAAGGCTTCCACAGCGGAGCGTTTTCCGCGAACCAGGTGTCACTGAACTCCCGCATCGTGGGCTGATCCGCAGATGCCTCGGGACCGCTCTCCTGCGAAACGACCGCGTCCGGCTGCGCGAAGCGCTGCGCATTGCGGCTGTTCGGGAAGGTCTTGGCGTAATCGAAGACTCCCAGCTCGATTTCCGCCTCAATCTTCTTGAGCGCCCGTTCCATGGCGCGCCGGTTCTTCGGCGTATCCTGCAGTTGGGAATACTCCCGGCACCGCTGGCCCCGATACCGAAAATCGAAGAACAGCTTGCCGTTGTGGTGTACGCGAACACTAGGCATGGCACACACCTCCCCGGGCCATCGGGATTCCGAGGCCCTGCTCGGTCTGGGTCACGGGCTGGTTCTCCAGCAGCGTTTCTTCGACCTTCTCCCAGATAATGAGGTACTTGCGGCGGTCAAAGGCACGGACGAAGTGCACGCCTTCGACCAGATGCTCTTTCATGATCACGTTCCGGAAATACCGGGTATTGAACTGCAGTCGCGCTGCAGCCTGCTCTGGCGTAAGATACGTGTTCTGATTCACAGAAGTCTCCTTTTGTTGACGTATGTTAACCATACGTAACGAATACTACAGAACACGAACGTTCCTGTCAAGAACGTTTGTTAGCCAAGAGGCACGAACAATGATCCGATTTCGTCTGAAGGAACGAATAGCGGACAAGGCGTTTCAGGAGGGCCGGCGCATCACGCTGGAGGAGATCTCCAAAGCAACTGGCGTGAACCGGACAAGTCTCTCCAAGATGGCGAATCAGCGGGGTTACAACGCGACCACGGACAGTCTTGACGCTCTCTGCGCCTATTTCGACTGCCAGGTTGGGGACCTCGCCGAATACGTCCCGGACAGCGATGCGAGTGGCGAGGGTGAATCGTGAGGTGCTCCGAAGAGCGGCTCTTGGGCCCGTTCCGGGTGGTGCTCACTTTGGCGAGCCGTTTCCAGGACCTGTCGAAGGGCGTGGGCCACAAAATGGGCTACATGTGGGCTACAGATGGGCCAAAGCCGTTCGAGAGGCTTCGCGCTGAGCGCGCTTTCTTCACTTCTGCCGTCCCCGACATCGACTGACGGACTCCGCGAGAGCTTTGCGTCTACCCGAAAAACCCTGCAGAGACAACATCTTGCAGATCCCTTTGACACACCCTAAAGACGCTGTAGAATACGCGTCTCGGACACGACAGGCGCGTAGCTCAGTTGGTTAGAGCACCACCTTGACATGGTGGGGGTCGGTGGTTCGAGTCCACTCGCGCCTACCAGTTTTGTGAAAGGCGAGCCCGACCTGGTCCGGCTCGCTTTTTTTTCGCCCGGAACCCGTACATCGGGTCGGGCTGCCGGAGATCGGGGCGGTCAGACATGGAGTCCAGGCTCAGGGCGTTGGTAACGGGGCTTGCGGTGCTGTTGCTGGCCTCCGGCTGTGCGTCGCTGGAACCACGCGATGACCGCCCCGCGAATCCGCCCGCCGCACCGGCCGAAGAAGGCCCCCTCGCCGAATGGATCACGCCCCGGGTGGACGCATCCCCGGGGGAATCCGGATTCCGTCTGCTGGATGACGGCGTCGAGGCCTTTCAGTGGCGGGCCTTCAGCGCGCGCAAGGCCGAAGATCGGCTGAGCATTCAGTACTACATCTGGCGCAACGATGCCGCCGGCCGGGCCCTTCTCGGCGAGCTGCTGCGCGCGGCCGACCGCGGGGTCAATGTCTCGGTACTGCTGGACGACATCGATGCCCGCGGCCGCGACGACATCCTCGCCGCCGTCGATCAGCACCCCAACATCGACATCCGCCTGTTCAATCCCTTCCGCACCCGTCACGGGATGCTCGGCAAGGGACTGGAATTCCTGACCCGGGGTGTTCAGCTCAACCGGCGCATGCACAACAAGGCCTGGGTGGTCGACGGCCACCTGGCGATCATCGGCGGGCGCAACATCGGCGACGAGTACTTCGAGGCCAGCCCGGAATACAATTTCGCGGATCTGGACGTGGCGATCGTCGGGCCGATGGCCGCCGAGGTGGAGGCCTCGTTCCACGATTTCTGGAACAGCCAGGGTGCGATCGGCATCGAGCGCGTGGTCTCGCGCCTCCCGGATCCGCCCCGGCTGCGGAAACATCGCGAGGCCCTGCAGGAATGGCTGTCGACACAGAACGACCACCCGCTGCTGCAGAAGGCCCCGGCCGGGCGCCTGCCCCGCGGACATATCGACGATGACGAGGCCTATGTCTGGACCGCGGCGGCGGACTTCGTGGTGGACCCGCCCGCCAAGGCGCTGGACACCGCGGGTTTCGATCCCGAGCGGGATGGCGGGGTCACCCCGGCGCTGCGGGCCCGCTTTTCCGAAGTGCGCGACGAGCTGCGTATCATCACGCCCTATTTCGTGCCGCAGCGGCGAGGCACCCGGGAACTGATCGAGATGGCGGAGCGTGGCGTTCGGGTCAGCGTGCTGACCAATTCGCTGGCCTCCAATGATGTGGTGTTCACCCACAGCGGATATTCACGCCGCCGCCCCACCCTGCTGCAGGGCGGCGTGGAGCTGCACGAGCTGCGCCCCACCGCCCTGCCCAACGGCGAGGAACGGGCCAGGCGCTGGGGCCTGGGCTCTTCGCAGACCAGCCTGCACACCAAGGCGTTCGTGATGGACGGCCACGAAGCGTTCGTGGGCTCCTACAATCTTGATCCACGTTCGGCCTACAGCAATACCGAATCCGGGGTGTTCCTGCGCGAACCGGCGCTGGTCGGCCAGGTGGTGGACCTGCACGAGCGGATTATCCAGCCCGAGTTCGCCTACCGGGTCGAGCTGGACGCCGAGGACAACCTGATCTGGAGCGACGACCAGGGCCGCACGTGGCGGCGCGATCCCAAGGCCGGCCACATGCGTCAGATCCTTTCGGATCTCACCATCCTGTTCCCGGTGGAGAGGCTGCTGTAATACCCGCGGGGCAGCCCGCTCAGGACGGACGCCGGCCGACGACCTGCACCACCGCGCCGCGACCGGTGTGGTAAACCCCTTCGATCACCTCGCGCTCCAGCTCGTGGGCGTAATCGAACTCGAGGCCATCGAGTTCCTCGCTGAGCGCGTTCAGGTCCATCATCAATTCTTCCACCGGCGGGCCACCGGTGCCGTGCGCCAGCTGAGCCGGCGTGTACGCCTCGAGGATGAAAGTACCGCCGGGGCGCAGCCCCTGCACGACATCGGCATGCACGCGGCGACGGATCTCCGGTGGCACGTGACAGAAGATCGACACGATCACATCCCAGCTTTCCGGATCAATGCGGTAGTCAGCCAGATCGGCGACCTCGGTCCGGATACTCACCCCGCGCTCGGCCGCCAGCCGTTCGGCCTTGCGCAGGCCCACCAGGGAACTGTCGACCGCGGTCACGTCGAAGCCCTGTTCGGCCAGAAACACCGCGTTACGTCCCTCGCCCTCGCCCAGGCACAGCGCATCTCCGGGCGGCAGGGTGGCCACGGCCTCGCGCAGGAAGTCGTTCGGCTCGGTGCCGTAGGCGAATTCCTCCGTTGAATAGCGTTCATCCCACATCATCAACTCCTTGCATGTTCCGGGCTCCATTGCCGGGCGCGCGGGATTGGCCTACTCTTGGCGCGCCCTGCAGTCACCCGATTGCTTCTTCATACGTTCGTTTTCACGACCAGGCCACCATGACCGAGACCGGAACCCTGCGCGGCCGCCTGACGGCCCTGATCGAAGCCAATTACACCCAGCGCTTCATCATCGGACTGATCCTGCTGAACGCCCTGACCCTGGGCCTCGAAACCTCGCATGCGGTGATGCAGGCGATCGGCCCCGTGATCAACAGCGCCGACGCGATCATCCTGTCGATCTTCACCGTCGAGGTCCTGACCAAGATGTTCGTCTACCGCCTGCGGTTCTGGCGCAACCCGTGGAACGTGTTCGATTTCTTCGTCGTTGGCATCGCGCTGATCCCGGCTACCGGCCCGTTCTCGGTGCTGCGCGTGCTGCGTCTGCTGCGTCTGGTCTCGCTGGTGCCCAAGCTGCGGTTCATTGTGGAGGCGCTGCTGCGCGCGATCCCGGGTATCATCTCCATCATCGGTCTGTTGCTGCTGATCTTCTACGTGTTCGCGATCATCGCCACCGGGCTGTTCCGCGAAACGCATCCCGAGATGTTCGGCACTCTCGGCGCGACCATGTACAGCCTGTTCCAGGTGATGACGCTGGAAGGCTGGTCGGAAGACGTGGCTCGCCCCGTCATGGAGGAGCACCCCTGGGCGTGGGCATTCTTCGTGCCGTTTATCCTGATCGCCACGTTCACCGTGCTCAACCTGTTCATCGCCATCATCGTGGATGCGATGCAGCGCATGCACGACCGCGCGGTGGAAATCGAAAAGCAGGCCATCCACGACAGCGTTCACGAGGAAAACAAGGCCCTGCACAACGAACTCCAGGCCCTGCACGAAGAGACCAGCGCGCTGCAGGAACGCCTGTCCCGGATGCAGAACCTGCTGGAACAGCGATCGCGCGAAGGACGCTAGCCGGCCTCCCCGGCCCCGCTCTCCGACAGCGGCACGCATTCGGGCCGGATGCGGGCCGCGAACGCCTCCGATATGCGGTGCAGATCCACCACATCCACCGGAAACGGCAGGTCCGACTCGGCGAGGTCGGCCTCCAGTTCCCCGAGGATCGCGAAATCCAGGGCCTCGCCGGCATCCACCAGCAGGTCCAGGTCCGAAGCGGGCGCGCTGCACCCGGTGGCGCGCGAGCCGAACAGCCACACCCGCGTCCCCGCGGGCAAATGCCGGTGCACGAGACGCTCCACCACCTCCCGCTGAGCGGGCGTCAGGTCAACCACCCGGATGCTCCAGCTTCTCGATCAGGGCCTGCACGGCGGGCAGAAAGCTTCGCGCAATCTCGTACACCTCCTCCGCCACGGCTTCGTTATACGTGTGCGAGGTCATGTTGCGGGCCCTGTGGAAGGCAAACCACTGCGCGGGATCCTCGATCAATCGCCGCGTTGCCGCCAGACGAAACAGCTCCCGACGACTGAGCGGCATCACCACCTCGCGCCCCTCATCCTCGACCAGCCGCCGCTGCAGCAGCTTCCACGCCAGCTCGAAGCTGTATTCGAAGCGCTGGATGGTCGCATCGCGGATGAACTCGTCCTTCGGCTGCGCCAGCGCCCGCTCCAGCGAGGCGGCCGCGTCGCGCAGCGGGGTCACCAGCAGGCCGTCGCTCATGCGCTGCCTCCTTCCGTGGCTTCCTCGGCCAGCAGATCCTCGCCCGCCAGCAGCCGCGGCAGTTCCTCCGGGCCCAGCACCGGGACGCCCAGGGATTCGGCCTTCGCGACCTTGGATCCGGGGTCGGCGCCGGCGATGACCGCGCTGGTCTTCTTCGACACCGAGCCGGTGATCTTCGCGCCCAGCGCCTCCAGACGCGCACGCGCCTCGTCGCGGGTCATCTCCTCAAGCGTGCCGGTCAGCACGAACGTGCGCCCCGCCAGCGGGGCCTGCGCGGCCTCGTCCCCGGCGTCACCGGGGGAGGCCGGGGACGGCTCCGGCACCGGCCAGTGCACGCCGGCCGCACGCAGGGCTTCGACCACCTCGCGATTATGCGGCTCGGCGAAGAAATGCACGATGTGTTCGGCCACCACCGGCCCCACGTCCGGGATCGACTGCAGGGTCTCGGCATCCGCCGCCATCAGGGCATCCAGGTCACGGAAATGCGCGGCCAGGGCCTGCGCGGTGACTTCGCCGACCTCGCGGATGCCGAGGGCGAAGATGAAGCGCGCCAGCGTGGTCTCGCGCGCGGTCTCCAGCGCGCGCACCAGGTTGTCGGCCAGTTTCGGCCCCACCCGTTCCAGCTGCTGCAGGGTCTCCGTATCCAGCGCGAACAACTCCGCCGGGGTGCGTACCCGGCCGCTGTCGACCAGCTGCTCGATCAGCTTCTCGCCGAAGCCCTCGATGTCCATGGCGCGACGCGACACGAAGTGCTTGAGCGCCTCGCGCCGCTGCGCCGGACAGACCAGCCCGCCGGTGCAGCGCGCCACCACCTCGCCCTCGGGCCGTTCCACATGCGAGCCACATTCCGGGCAGGTGGCCGGGAGTTCGATCGCGCGGGTCTCCGCCGGCCGCTCGCCTCCGGCGCGACCCACCACCTCGGGGATCACGTCCCCGGCGCGGCGCACGATCACGCGGTCGCCGATGCGGATATCCTTGCGCTCCACCTCGTCCATGTTGTGCAGGCCGGCGTTGGACACCATCACCCCGCCCACCAGCACCGGCTCCAGCCGCGCCACCGGCGTCAGGGCCCCCGTGCGCCCCACGTTGAACTCGACATCGCGCAGCGTGGTGGTGCGTTCCTCGGCCGGGAACTTGTGCGCGATCGCCCACCGCGGGGCCCGCGACACGAACCCCAGCACCTGCTGGTCGGCCAGATCGTCCACCTTGTACACGATGCCGTCGATCTCGTAATCCAGATCGCGCCGCCGCGCGGCCAGCTCGTCGTAATAGCCCAGGCAGCCCTCCACCCCGGTCACCACGCGGCGTTCGGGACACACCGGCAGGCCGAGATCACGCAGGGCGTCCAGCACCGCCGACTGCCGCCCCGGCAGCGCCCCGCCCTCGACATGGCCCACGGAATAGGCAAAGAAACTGAGCGGGCGCCGGGCCGTCACCTTGGGGTCGAGCTGGCGCAGGCTGCCGGCGGCGGCGTTGCGCGGGTTCATGAAACCGCGCTGCCCCTCGGCCTCCAGCCCCTCGTTGAGGCGCAGGAAATCCGCCCGGCGCATGAACACCTCGCCGCGCACCTCCAGCACGGCCGGGATCGCCCCGCCCACGGCCTGCGCCCCGGCCGGATCCAGGCGCAGCGGCACCGGGCGCACCGTGCGCATGTTGGCCGTCACGTCCTCGCCGGTTTCGCCGTCGCCGCGGGTGGCGGCGCGCACCAGCACTCCGTCTTCGAACAGCAGCGAGATCGCCAGCCCGTCCAGCTTGGGCTCGGCCATGTAGGTGACGGCCTGTTCGGCGCGTGCGGGATCACCGGTGTCGCGCGCCAGGCGTTCGCGCACCCGCCGGTCGAAGTCGTGAATCTCCCCGGGCTCGAAGCCGTTGGCCAGCGACAGCATCGGCAGCCGGTGGCGCACCGTCGCGAAGCCCTCGGCCGGCTGCGCGCCCACGCGCTGAGTCGGCGAGTCCGGGGTGATCCATTCGGGGTGCGCGGCCTCCAGCGCCTCCAGCTCGCGCAGGAGTTCGTCATATTCGGCGTCCGAGATCTCCGGGTCGTCGTGGACGTAATAGCGCCGGTTGTGGTGTTCGATCTGTCGGCGCAGCGCCTCCAGGCGCTCGCGGTCGGCGCTCATTGCGTCCTCCCGCGCCGGAGGATGTCGGGCCGGTTGCGCAGCAGCCACTGGTTCAGGTCCTCGCGCATGTGCGCCAGGGTCTGGTTCGTCGCCGTCGACTGTTGCGCGTCCAGGATGGTGCCCCCGAGGTCGCGTGCCAGCGCGTGCGCGTTCTCCAGCAGTGCCTCGAACGCGCGCTGCGGATGGGCACTGTAGTGCACCTGGGTGAACAGGGTGACGCCGGGGGTCATCATGTCCGCCAGGTCCTCGTCACGCAGGGTCCCGGGCGCCACCATGTTGGCCACCGAGAACAGCGGCTGTCGTTTGTCGCTCTCGGGTTCATGGTAGTGGTAGATGTCCATCGCCCCGGGCTTGAGGCCCGCGCGCTCCAGCGCGGCGCCCAGCGCCACGCCGGTGAACGGCTTGTTCCGGGGCGCGACCACGTGCAGCAGGAGAATCTTCTCCTGCAGCGACGCCGACGCGGCGCGCGGGTTCTCGCCCGCCTTCCACGGATCGGACACGTATTCGCCCAGCGATTCCGGATCCGGCCGGTCCGGCTCCTCGATCAGATCGGGATCCACCTCGTGGTCCGGGTCCAGGCGTTCGCCGACCGGGCCACGCGACTTGCGTCCGGCTCCCGGCATGCGCGCGCGCACGGCATCCAGACCCTGGCGAGTGACGGCGATCAGGCGTTCCATCGGCGACGGCTTCGCATTCCGGCGACGCTGGGACGCCGGGGCCGTCCCGCGCCCGGACTCGGGGTCGGGGTCGGGCTCGGGCGCCGCCCGCAGGTCGCCGCCGTAATCGGTCTCGAACCCGCGCGGGCCGGACGCACCATGGTCGGCGGCCCCGGCGCCGGGCTCTTCGTCTTCCAGCACGCCGTAGATGTCGTTGACCGGTTCCTGCGCGGAGGTCGACCCGCGCGGCGCGGCCTCGAACGGATCATCCGGATCGGGCTCCGCATCCGGGCCCGGTGAGGTCACGCCGAGATGCGGCTCGCGCCGTCCGCCGGTCACCCGGGGGCCCTCGTCCAGCGGATCGGGCGCGCCGGCACGGATATGCACCGCATCATCGGCCCAGTCGCCGGCGTCATCGGCCTCGTCACGCTCGCGCGCACGCGTGCGCATGCGGTGCGTGATCCAGATCCCCGCGATCAGGACGATTCCCAGCAGCAGCAGACTCAACCGCATCCAGTCCACGAAAATTCCTCGCTCGTTGCGCCCGGCGCCGTCAGGCCCCGGCCATTTCCACGGCCTCGTCGACGTCCACACTGACCAGACGCGACACGCCCGGTTCGTGCATGGTAACGCCGATCAGCTGTTCCGCCATGGACATGGTCGACTTGTTGTGGGTGATAAAGATGAACTGGATCCGCTCCGACATCTCCCGCAGGAGCTCGCCGAAACGCCCCACGTTGGCCTCGTCCAGCGGCGCATCCACCTCGTCCAGCATGCAGAAGGGTGCCGGATTCAGCTCGAAGATGGCGAATACCAGCGCCGAAGCCGTGAGCGCCTTCTCACCCCCGGACATCAGATGGATGGTGGACAGGCGCTTGCCCGGCGGACGCGCCATAATCGCCACGCCGGTATCCAGCAGGTCGTCGCCGGTCATCTCCAGGCGCGCCTCGCCGCCGCCGAACAGGCGCTGGAATTTCTCCCCCAGCCCGGCGTTGACCTTGTCGAAGGTCTCGCGGAACAGCGTGCGGGTCTCGCGGTCGATGCGCTGCATCGCCGCCTCCAGGGTCTCCAGCGCCTCGATCAGATCGGCGTGCTGTTCCTCCAGATAGCGCTGGCGTTCTTCCAGCTCGCGGGCCTCGTCGATCGCCGCCAGGTTGATCGGCCCGAGCTTCTCGATCGCCCGGTCCAGCTCGGCGATCGCCCGGTCCCATGCCTCCACGCCGGCGTCTTCCGGCAGCTCGGCCGCCAGCTCGCGCGCGTCGAATCCGGATTCCTGCAGCTGTTCGCGCAGCTGTTCCAGCTGCGTGGCCCGTGAACGCTGGTCCAGCCGGTATTCCTCGCAGGTGGAACGCTGCTGCTCGACCCGCTGTTCCAGTTCCGTCAGCTCGCCGGCCACCTCGCGCAGGGCATGATCGCACTCGTCCAGCTGGCCGCGCGCGGCGGTCAGCGCGCTCTCGGCCGCCTGGCGCGCCTCGGCCGCCGCCTGCAGGTCCTTCTTCCACTGTTCCAGCGGGGCACGCCGGCCCTCCAGACCCTCGCGCAGGCGTTCCTGACGCTCGCGATCCTCGCTCAGCTGGCGTTCCAGGCGTTCCCGCTCGCTCTGTTCGCGCTCCAGCCGATGGCGCGCCTCCTGCTCGGCCAGGCGTGCCTTGCCCGCGGCATCGCGTGCCGCACGGGCCTGCTCGCGTGCCTGCTGAAGGGCCTCGCGGGTCGCGGCCACGCGGGCCTCCACGGCTTCCCGATCGGCCTCCAGACCCTCCAGACGCTCGAGTGCCCGATTGCGTTCGGCCTCGGCCTCGTCGAACTGAGTGCGTACGCGTTCGTCCTCCTCGGCGACCTCTTCCAGCTCGCGGTCGATGCGCGCCTGCTGCTGTTCCAGTTGCCGCGCCTGATCGTGCAGCCGCTGCACGCGGTTCTCGCCCTCCTGCACCTGCTTGCGCTGTTCCGCGATCCGCGCGTCCACCGCGTCGCGGGCCTCGCGCGCCGCGCCGATGCGCTCCCTGCGCCCCGCCAGTGAAGCCTCCAGCGCCCGGCTGCGCTCCTGCAGGGCATCGCGCTGCTGCTCCAGCTCGCGTGCCAGACGCACCCGAGCGACCGCCCCGCTGACTTCGGCTTCCAGCGTGCCATGGGACAGCCAGCCCGGGCCCAGCCAGGTCCCGCCGGGCGTGATCACGCTCTCGCCCGGGCCACAGTCCCGGGCCCGCTCGCGCGCCGCCTGCGCATCGGCGGCGCAGTAGATGCCGGCCAGCCAGCGCCGCACGGCTGCCGGACCGCGCACCCGCGCGGCCAGGCTGTCGTCGGGTACCGGCTCGGCGGACGCCGTGCCATCCAGGCGGCGCAGCGGCGCCTCGGGCAGATCGGCCAGGGCCGCGGCCTCCAGCCCCAGGGGATCGCCGGCACCTTCGGGCACCTCGGCTTCCAGCCAGCTCCCCAGCACCGCCTCCACCGCGGTATCCCAGCCGTCCTCGACCTCCAGCGCCTGGACCAGCGGGCGGCCGGCGTCGATACCGTGGCGCCGGGCCCATTCCTCGCGCTGCTTGCGAGTCGCCTCGGGATCGGCCTCGCCACCGAAGGATTCCAGCCCGGCCAGGCGCCCGGCCACCTCGCGGTGCTCGCGCTCCACGGCATGGGCCTGTTCCTGTTCCTCCGCCTGCTCCGCCTCCAGACGTTCCAGCTCGGCGCGCGCCTCGGTGCTGCGCGCCTGCTCCGCCTCCAGGGCCTCGCGCAGTCCGGCGAGCTCGCCCTCCACGCGCTCGGCCTCCTCGCCCGGATGGGTCTGCGGCAGCGCGGCCTTTTCGGATTCCAGCTTCTCGCGCCGGCGCGCGAGGCGCTGGCGGGTCTGTTCGGCGCTGTCCATCCGCGAACGGGCCACCTGTGCGGCCTGACGCGGTTCGGCCAGGTTGCGCTCCCATTCCTGCTGGGCCTCGCGCGCCGCCTGGTCTGCCTGTTCGGCCTCCTCGGCGGCGGCCTCCAGGCGCTGCTGTTCGCGTTCCGCATTCTCCAGCGCTTCGCGCAGGCGCTCGCATTCGCGCTCCGCCTCGCGGATGCGCCCGGCCACCGCATCCTGCTGCTCGCCCGCCGTGCGGATGCGCGTGTCCAGGTCCTCCAGTTCGCGCGTCTCGCGCTCCAGTTCAGCCTCGGCATGGCGAATCGACTGCTCCAGGCGCGATACCTCGGCGGCGCGGTCGTAGTACGCGCTCTGCGCCTCGGACACTGCCGCCTCGCGGTCCACGCGCTGCTGACGCAGGGTCTCGGAGCGGGTGCGCGCGTTCTGTGCCTCGGCCTGCAGCCGGGCGAGTTCGGTCTCGGCGGCGGACAGCTCGGCGCGGCGGCTTTCCAGCGCGGCCTCTTCCGCCTGCAGCCGCAGCAGGATCGCCTCGGCCCGCTTGCGCCGGCGATCCGCGGCCAGCTGCTGGTAGCGCTCCGCGGTCGCCGCCTGTCGGTTCAGCCGCTCCGCCTGCTTGCCCACCTCCTCGCGCAGGTCATCCAGGCGCTCCAGGTTTTCGCGCGTGTGGCGCACGCGGTTCTCGGTCTCGCGCCGGCGTTCCTTGTATTTGGAGATCCCGGCCGCCTCTTCCAGATAGGTGCGCAGGTCCTCCGGACGCGCCTCGATCAGCCGCGCGATCATGCCCTGCTCGATGATGGCGTAGCTGCGCGGCCCCAGGCCGGTACCCAGGAACAGATCCACGATGTCACGCTTGCGCGCGCGATGGCCGTTCAGGTAGTACTTCGATTGCCCGTCGCGGGTAAGCGCGCGCTTGACCGCGA
The DNA here is from genome assembly GCF_000428605.1 of Thioalkalivibrio sp. ALE19. NCBI lineage: Bacteria > Pseudomonadati > Pseudomonadota > Gammaproteobacteria > Chromatiales > Ectothiorhodospiraceae > Thioalkalivibrio > Thioalkalivibrio sp. ALE19. Next base: position 49,803 of record NZ_AUAG01000020.1, on the reverse strand, counting down.
TCTCGGTGTAAGCGCTGTATTCGCCGCCCAGTCGCCCTTCGGAGTTGTCGAACACCAGTTCGATGCTGGCCTGTCCCACGGGCTTGCGGCTGGAGGAGCCGTTGAAGATCACGTCCTCGCCGGAATCCCCGCGCAGATGCTTGGCCGAGGATTCGCCCATCACCCAGCGCACGGCATCGATGGTGTTCGACTTGCCGCAGCCGTTGGGCCCCACCACGCCTACCCGGTTGCCGGGCAGCACCAGGGTGGTGGGGTCCACGAAGGACTTGAAGCCGGCCAGCTTGATTCGGGCAAGGCGCACGTCGGTATCCTGGGTGTTCCGCAGCCTGGGGTGTACGGGCGTAGAATGGTACACGCTTACAGGTCGAACGTGACCCCGACGGGAACTCGCGCGCGACCCGCTTCTCCAACCGCGCACGCTAAAACAGCCGAAACACGAGAACGCATTCATGCCCAGCCAGCCGAGCAAGACCCTGGACACCTTCGACAACCCCTCCCCGGACAACAACTTCGCGATCTACATCCGGATCCCGGAGTTCACCTGCCTGTGCCCGGCGACGGGGCAGCCGGACTTCGCCGAGCTGCACCTGCAGTACGTGGCGGACCAGCGCTGCGTGGAGCTGAAGTCGCTGAAGAACTACATGTGGTCGTTCCGCAACGAAGGGGCGTTCCACGAGGCCGTAACCAACCAGATCCTCAACGACCTGGTGGCCGCGACCGATCCGCGGTTCATGCGCCTGACCGCCAATTTCTACGTGCGCGGCGGGATCTACACCACGGTGGTCGCGGAACACCGTCAGGAGGGCTGGACGCCGCCGGAGAGCGTGACCCTGCCGCCGCCGACGCGCAGCCCGCAGGGCACCGAATACTGACATCGCCGTGCACCCGCCCCGGGCCATCGGACTGGACGTCGGCACCTCGGGGGTGCGCGGCGTGCTGCTGGACCCCGACGGAGGGCGCCGCGCCACCGCCAGCCGCGCGCTGGCACCCGCCGGTATCCGGCATGACGGTCCACTGCACGAACATGAGCCGGAGCACTGGTGGGATGCGCTGCAGGGGGTGCTGGCAGAACTGACCGACGGCCTGGAGGGTGAACCCGCCGCCATCGCCGTGGACGGCACCTCGGGCACCCTGCTCTGTACCGACGAACAGGGCCACCCGCTCCACCCGGCGCTGATGTACGACGACCGCCGGGCGGCCCCGGCAGTGCCCCGCCTGGCACGCCTGGCCCCGCCCGAGGCCGCGGTCCACTCGGCCTCCAGTTCCGCCGCCAAGCTCCTGTGGCTGCGCGGCGAGCACGGGCTCTCCGGCGTGCGCCGCGTGCTGCACCCGGCCGACTGGCTGGCCGGCCGCCTGCGCGGGCGCTACGACCGCATGGACGAGAACAATGCCCTCAAGCTGGGCTACGACGTGGTCCGGCGCCGCTGGCCGGAATGGCTGCTCTGCGAGCTCGGCGACGAGACCGGCCTGCTGCCCGAGGTGGTGCCGGCGGGCACCCCGCTGGGCCCGGTGGACCCGGACCTGGCCGCGAACCTCGGCCTGAATCCGGCCTCGCGGGTAGTCGCGGGCACCACCGACTCGATCGCCGGTTTCCTCGCCGCCGGGGTCGCGGATACCGCCACGGGCGTCACCAGCCTGGGCTCGACGCTGGCGCTCAAGCAGCTCTCTCCGCGGCCGCTGTTCGCGCCGCAACTGGGGGTGTACAGCCACCGTCTGGGGGATCGCTGGCTGGCCGGCGGCGCATCGCACAGCGGCGGGGCCGTGCTGCAGCAGTTCTTCGACGATGCAGACCTGGAGCGGCTGGGTGCGGCCCTGGATCCGGAGCGCGACAGCGGCCTGGACTATCTCCCGCTGCCCGGCCCCGGCGAACGCTTCCCCGTCAACGATCCGGATCTGCCGCCCCGCATGGAGCCCCGCCCGACGGACGATGCGCTCTTTCTGCAGGGGCTGTTCGAAGGGATCGCGCGCATCGAGCGCGATGGCTATGCACGGTTGCGGGAACTGGGCGCGCCCGCGCTGCAGCGCGTGGTGACCCTCGGCGGTGGCGCGCGCAGCGCCGCCTGGAGCCGGATCCGGGCGCGCATCCTAGGGGTCGAAGTAAGCATGGCGGCGGACGACGAGGCTGCGGTCGGTACCGCCCGTCTGGCGCGGGGCACCGCGCTCGCGGCGCTGCAGGAACCGGATCCGGCCTGACCCGGAGCCGGGCCCGGTTCTACGCCCGGGTCAGGTCAGCACGCCGCGCAGGCGCTCCACCGCCTCGCGCAGCCGGGCCTCGCTCTGGGTATAGGCGATGCGCAGATGGCGCGCGCCATCGGATGGACTGAAATCGGTCCCCGGCGTCAGCGCCACGCCCGCCTCGTCGAGGATGCGGGCACACAGCGCCTCGGAATCCGCGCCGTGAGCACTGCAGTCGGCGTAGATGTAGAACGCCCCTTCGGGACGTGCACGCACCACCAGGCCGAGTTCCGGCAGGGCCTGCAGCAGGAAGTCGCGACGGCTTTCGAGTTCGCGCACCCGCTGCTGCAGTTCCGCTTCGGTGTCCGGTTCGAACGCGAACATCGCCGCCGCCTGGGCCACGCTGGAAGGCGCCACGAACAAATTCTGCGCCAGACGGCGGACCGGATCGACCCACGACGGCGGCACCACCATCCAGCCCAGGCGCCAGCCGGTCATGGCGAAATACTTGGAGAAGCTGTTGATCACGACCACGTTCGGGTGCAGCGCTGCGGCACTGCGCTCGGGCTCTCCGAACACCAGCTGGCCGTAGATCTCGTCCATGATCACCAGCCCCCCGCGGGCCTCCACCACCGCCACGATCTCCGCGAGGGTCTCGCGCGACAGGCAGGTGCCGGTGGGGTTGGCCGGCGACGCCAGCAGCACGGCGCGGGTCGTGTCGCTCCAGGCCGCGGCTACCGCGTCGGCGGTCGGCTGCCAGGCGTCCTCGGCCGACACCACCAGGGGCCGGGGCCGCGCGCCCCGGGCCGCGACGAACTGCCGGTTGCAGGCGTAGCCCGGGTCCGGCAGCAGCACCTCCTCCCCGGGGTTCACGCCGGCCGCCAGCGCCAGCAGGATGGCCGCCGAGGCCCCGGACGTGACCACGACCCGTTCCGGGTCCAGTTCGGCCGCGTGGCGGTTGCGGTAGTCCTGCGCGATCGCCCGCCGCAGGTTCTCGCGCCCGTGCGCCGGCGTGTAGCGGGTTTCCCCGGCGGCCAGGGCGATCTCGCCGGCGGACACCACGCCGCGCGGGGTCACGAAATCCGGCTCGCCGACCTCCAGATGGATGATGTCGCGGCCGGCGCGCTCGGCCGCCTGGGCACGGTCGAGGATGTCCATCACGCGGAACGGCTCGACCACCTGCGCAAAATCCGACAGGGCGGGCTCAGCGCTTGCGGACATGACGCATCAACCTTTTGCGTTTCTGCTGCTGGCGCGGCGTAAGCTTGTTGCGCCGGCCGGCATAGGGGTTCTTTCCGGAACGGAACTCCAGCCGCAGGGGCGTCCCCACCAGCTTCAGCTGACGGCGGAAGAAGTTCTCCAGATAGCGCTTGTAGGCCCCGGGCAGACGGTCGGTCTGATTGCCGTGGACCACGATCACCGGCGGGTTCTGCCCGCCCTGGTGCGCATAGCGCAGCTTGATCCGCCGCCCGCTGACCAGCGGCGGCGCATGCTCGGCCACCGCGGCTTCCAGCAACCGGGTCAGCTCCGGGGTGGAGATGTCCACGAACGCACTGGCGTGGGCCTCGCGCACGTCGTCCAGCAGGTGCCCGACGTTGGTGCCGTGCAGGGCCGAGATCAGGCGCATGCGCGCGTAATCGACGAAGCCGAGACGACGCTGCATCTCGGACCGGACCCACTCACGATCGTCCGGGTCCATGCCGTCCCACTTGTTCACGGCCACCACCAGCGCACGGCCGGCATCGATCACCAGCCCCAGCAGGTGGGCGTCCTGATCCGACAGGCCGGCACGGGCATCAATCACCATGATCACCACGTGCGCGGCCTCGATCGCCTGCAGGGTCTTGACCACGCTGAACTTCTCGACGGTCTCGTGGACCCGGGCGCGGCGCCGCACCCCCGCAGTGTCGATCAGGGTGTAGTCCTGGTCCTCGCGCGTGAACGGCACGAAGATGCTGTCGCGGGTGGTGCCCGCCACGTCGGTGGCGACCACCCGTTCATCCCCGAGGATGCGGTTGACCAGGGTGGACTTGCCGGCATTGGGCCGCCCCACCACCGCAACACGGATACCCGGCCAGTCGTCCAGCGCGGCCTGCTGGGCGTCCACGTCGAGGCCGTCGCCGGCGCCCTCGCCTTCACCACCCGCCGCTTCCCGATCCCGGGCCACGTCTTCCCGCACGGCCTGCATCAGGCCGCGCACGCCGCGACCGTGGGCCGCGGCGATCGGGGTGACATCGCCCAGGGCCAGGGCGTGGAACTCCGCGCTGACCACGTCGGCATCCAGGCCGTCGGTCTTGTTGACGATGACCCGGGCACGCACGCCACTGGCACGCAGCTGCTCGGCGATCGCCTCGTCCTGCGGCGTCAGGCCGTCACGCGCATCCACCAGGAACAGCACGTGATCGGCCTCGGCGACCGCGCGGCGGGTCTGTTCGGCCATGGCCCGGTCGACCCCTTCTTCCTCGCCGGACAGGCCACCGGTGTCCACCACCATGTAGGGAAACTCGCCCACCCGGCCGATTCCGTACTGGCGGTCGCGGGTCAGACCGGGCATGTCCGCGACCAGCGCGTCGCGCGAGCGGGTGAGCTGATTGAACAGCGTCGACTTGCCCACATTCGGGCGGCCGACCAGCGCGATGACGGGGATCATGAGGGGATCAGGCGTCCTCGTCGATGCGCGCGTCGATCGCGGTCAGCCGACCGTTGTCGGTGATCACGTACAGGGTATCGCCCTCCAGCACCGGCCGTGCCACCACGGCGCCGCGCGCCACGCGGGTGCGGGCGGCGAATTCGCCGTCTTCCAGGTCGAGCCAGTGCAGGTAGCCCTCGAAATCGCCGACGATGGCGTAACCCTCGTGAATCACCGGCGCGGTCACCCCGCGCAGGCGCAGACCCGCGTTTTCCCACAGATCCCCGCCGTTGCGCGGATCCACCGCGCGCACGTGGCTGTCGGCGTCGCTGACCACCATCACGTTGCGGCTGATCGAGACATCCCCGCCCTGATAGGACGAGAACTCCCGGTCCCAGTAGAGCTCGCCGGAATTGAGATCCACCGCGGCCATGCGCCCCTGGTAGCTGACACCCAGCGCCGCACCGCGGTAGACCGGAATATGACCATCCACGTCCACCATGCGCTCGACCTCGGAGCGGCCGGTGGGCACGCCCAGGGTCGCCTCCCACAGGGTGTTGCCGCGGGTGAGGCCCAGCATCATCAGCCGACCGTCATCAAAGCCGGCCAGCACGCGCCCGCCCACGATCTGCGGCACATGCGCCCCGCGCAGACTCAGTGCCGGCGTGGTCCGCAGCGCGGTCCACTGCACCGCACCGGTTGCCGCGTCCATGGCGTGCAGCCGACCGTCATTGGTGCGCGCGATCACCATTCCCGACGCGACCTCCGAGATCCCGATGACTTCGCTGGAGAGCTGATTCCGCCAGCGCTCGCCTTCGCCGTCATCGCTCACCGCAATCGCCAGACCTTCCAGGGTCCCCACAACCACGATGCCCTCGCCGACGCCCACGCCCGAAGCGATGCGCACGTCGTCCAGTCGCGTCTGCCAGGCGCGGGCGCCGGATTCCCGGTCGTGCGCCACGATCCGGCCATCCGCGCCGGCCGCGAACACCCGGTCGTCCTCGATCGCCGGATAGACTTCCCAGAGGAAGCGATCCCCGCCCCGCCCCAGCGAGGCTGACCAGCGTTCGGAGGGTTCGCCGCGCACTTCGAAATCGGTCAGTTCCGCCGGAGGCTCGCTCTCATCCCGGGAAAACAGGCCACAGGCACTCAGTGACAGTGCCAGGCCCGCCACCGCGAACCACTGCAGGGCGTAGCGTATTTTCGCGAAATGATCCATGTCGGCGGGCGTCCTCACGCGGAGAGATCCTCGAATTTCAGTTGCAGGTATTCCGGGCTGTGGCCGGCGTCCAGGGCCTCGCGGTAGCGCTCGCGTGCGGTGTCGTGGTCACCCCGGGCACGTGCCAGATCCCCGTCGAGTTCCAGCCGCAGGCCGCGGAATGCATCGTGCTCGACGGTGGCGAGGACCGATGCGGCTTCGTCCAGGGCCTCGGTCCGGATGAGCTGACGCACCAGCCGCAGACGGAACAGCGCACGATGGCCGTCATCCGGGGCGGCGTCCACGGCCTCGCGCAGGGCGGCCACCGCGGCCTCTTGCTCGCCACCGGCCAGCGCGACCTCGGCGCGATGGGCCCAGGCCAGCGCCACGTAGGGCGTGCGCCCGCCATGTTCGATCAGTTGCCGGGCCATTTCGTCGGCCTGCTCGTACTGGCCGGCGCGCATGCTGAACTGCAGCGCCTGGTACATCTCCGAGGCCTGCTCGGCACGTTCGGCCTGCTGACCGCTCCACCAGTTGTAGCCGAACAGCCCGGCGATCCCGAGTACCAGCCCGGCGATGACCGCCATGCCGTTGTCGGACCACCACTGCTTGATCCGTTCCGCCTTTTCTTCGTCGGTGAGATAACTCATGTCAGGTATTCCTTCAGGATTGCAGGGCGGTGTCCATATGCGCGGACAGATCGGCACGCGCCACGGTCTGCTGTTCGCCGCCCTCGCCGCGCAACGGCTTGACGGTCACGGTGCCCGCCGCGGCCTCGTCGGGCCCCAGTACCAGCGCCACGCGCGCCCCCAGCCGGTCCGCGCGTTTCATCTGCGATTTCATGCTGCCACCGCCGCAGTGCTGTACCAGTTGCAGATCGGGACGCGCCTCGCGAAGTTCCTCGGCCAGTCGCAGCGCTTCGCCCGTCTGTTCCGTATCCGGCACCACCAGATAGGCGTCCGGCACCCCGGCCGCCGGCGCGTCTTCGCGGGCCTCCAGCAGGGCCACCAGGCGTTCCAGTCCCATGGCCATGCCGATTGCCGGCGTCCCGCGTCCACCCAGCTGCTCCACCAGGCCATCGTAACGGCCACCGGCGCACACCGTACCCTGCGCCCCCAGCTCGTCGGTGATCCACTCGAACACCGTATGGGTGTAGTAGTCCAGCCCGCGCACGAGACGCGGGTTGTGCTCCCAGGCAATGCCCAGCGCATCCAGGTGACCGCAGAGCGCATCGAAATGCGCCCGCGATTCCGCGTCCAGATGGTCCATCAGCGACGGGGCCGTGGCCACCACCTCGCGGGTCCCCGGATCCTTGCTGTCGAGGATGCGCATCGGGTTGTCGTACAGCCGGTTGCGGGCCTCTTCGTCCAGCTGCTCCCGATGGGCCTCGAAGTGCGCGATGAGGTGCTCCCGATACTGCGCGCGGCATTCCGGGGTTCCCAGCGTGTTGAGCTCGAGGCGCACGTTGCTCAGACCGAGCATGCGCCACAGACGCGCGGTCATCGCCAGGACCTCGGCATCGATGTCCGGCCCCGGCAGTCCGAACACCTCGACTCCGACCTGATGGAACTGGCGATAACGCCCTTTCTGCGGACGCTCGTGGCGGAACATCGGCCCCATGTACCACAGCCGCTGAACCTGGTTGTGCAGCAGCCCGTGCTGGATGCCGGCGCGCACGCAACTCGCCGTGGCCTCCGGGCGCAGGCTCAGGCTGTCACCGTTGCGGTCCTCGAAGGTGTACATCTCCTTCTCCACGATGTCGGTGACATCGCCGATGGATCGCGCGAACAGCTCCGTGGCCTCCACCAGCGGCATGCGGATCTCGCGGTAACCGTAGCGCGTCAGCAGGTCACGCAACTGGTCCTCGAGGTGCTGCCACAGGTGAACGCTGTCGGGCAGGATGTCGTGCATCCCGCGAATGGATCGGATGGCTTTCATCGGGTGTATTCGGATTGGTATCGGGTTGGGGCGCGCCGGATGATGCGCGCCTGATTATTCTTCCAGATCGAAGCGGGCCGTACGGTCGTCACGGACATGCTCGTCAAACGCCACCGGCTCGCCGTTCAGCGTGAGTTCGACGCCGGCGGCATTGCCCAGGACCGCACGTCCGGGGAGTTCCAGCTGCAGTTCCTCGCGCGTGCCCGGCGAGAGCACGCCGGTCAGAACCACCGCTCCGTCCGTGTCACGGATCTCGACCCAGGACGTCTCATGAACCTCCAGGATCAGTTCGGCCTGCCCGTCCGCGGCCGGCGCCGTTTCGGCCGCCCCGGTCGTTCCCTCGGTGATTTCCCCGGTCATTTCCTCGGGGACTTCGACGACTTCGGTTTCCTCGCCGGCCGTGCCGGCCTCATCCAGCGGGGCCGGCGCAACCGGTTCGTCGATCCCCGCATCCTCGGGCACGGTATCCATGCGCGTGTCCGCCGCGGTCTCCTCCGAACCTTCCTCCGCAGCCGGATCACGTTCCGGCCGGGCCAGGGGTTCCGGCGGTCCGATCGCCGGCGTTTCCGCCTCAACGGTCCCTGTTTCGGTGTCGGTGTCCGTGTCGGGGGAGGTGTCGCCCTCGGTGGCACCGGCCCCCGGCTCGTCTCGTGGCCGGTCTTCGGCCGGATCTTGCCCCGCCGGCTCGTCCCGTGTGGTCTCCGTTTCCAGAGCCGGCAGGCCTTCCAGCCCGTCCCCGATCCCGAACTCCCGCAGCGCGTCCACCGAGACGTCTTCCGCCCAGAACACCGTAGCGACGGCCAGCAGACCCACCACCAGCGCCGCCGCCAGCCAGTACGGCCAGACGGAGCGCCGCAGGGGGCGATGCCTGCGGGTCGCGACCGGGCGCGGTGCCGGCTCCGCCGGGGCACGGCGATCATACGCCTGTACCCAGGGCTCGGGATCCACCCCGAGCTCCCGGGCACAGGAGCGCAGATAGCCGCGCACGTAGGCCGGGGTCATGTGCTCGAAGCGATTGGCCTCGAGGTCCTGCAGCAGTGCCTTCCCCAGATGGGTGCGCCGGGAGAGTTCGGCAATCTCGAGCCCGGCCCCCTCGCGGGCCACGCGCAGTCCGCGTCCCGGCTGCGCATCCTGCTCGTCGCCTTCGCCGCCACCCTGGCTCGTGGGATCGTCCTCGGGCTGGTCGCGAGTCGTGAGGCCCGCGGCCACGGGCGGTTCATCGGGCTCCGGCACGCCCGGATCCCCGCTCAGCGGAGGCCGCGAGGAAGCCGTATCGTCGACGTCCTCGACGCGCCCCAGATCCGGATCCCGGCTTCGCCGCTCAGTCACTCTCGCGCTCCAGGCGCCGCAGCCGTTCGGCTTCGTCACTGTCCGGGTATTCTTCACGCAGGCGGTCGGCGCAGGCACTGGCGTTGCGATCCCGTCCCAGCGCGGTTTCCGACTGGTAACACAGCAGCAGGGTCTCGGCGTTCTCGATGCCGCGTCCGCTCAGTCGCTGCAGGAAGGCGCGCGTCTGCATCGGCTTGCCCGCCTGATAACTGACCGACGCCAGCTCGAGGAGCGCGCGCGGATTCTCCGGGCTGCGTTCCAGTGCATCCCGCAGGCGCTGCTCGGCACGCTCGTATTCACCCGCATCGGCGTAACAGGACCCCGAATTCAGGAGCGCAACATCGCGCCGGTCGTAATCCACGTTGTTGATCGCCTTGTCGAACAGCTCCTGGGCCCGCTCGAACTCGCCCTGGCGGCAGAGCATCGCGCCGGTGCTCACCTGGATATGGGGATCGTCCGGGTCCTGCGCCAGCGCCACCTCGTAGTGTTCGACCGCCTCGTCGACCGCCCCACGGCGTTCATACACCGTCGCCATCCCCAGATTGGCCATCGGATGCCGATGGTCGAACTCCAGCGCCCGCTTCAGGCTGCGTTCGGCCTGTTCCATTTCGCCTTCCCGCAGATAGCCGATGCCGAGCTCCGCATTGATATCCGCCGCTTCTTCGCCATCGCGCCCCGTTTGCCGATCCATCCCGGCACAACCCTGCAGCAATGCCACCAAAACCAGCATTGCGGCCGCCTTCCCCTGCCAGCCACCGCGCATCATCACGATGCCCTCCGTTCGGTTCCCGGGATCTCCGCATGCAGACGGATCATGCGCATCCCGCGATTGGTACGGTCCTCCACCTGACCGACGAGCTGACCGCAGGCGGCGTCGATGTCATCGCCGCGCGTGCGCCGCACGGTGGTCACATAGCCGGCCTTCTGCAGCAGGCGTTCAAAACGTTCGATGTCCGCCTCGGAGGGCCGGTCGAACGGCGCACCCGGAAACGGATTGAACGGGATGAGGTTGAGCTTGCACGGCAGCTCGCGCAGCAGCGCCGCGAGCTCGCGCGCATGTTCCGGCCGGTCATTGACCCCGGCCAGCAGCACGTATTCCACGGTAACCCCGCTGTGCGATCCCGTTGCTTCCACATACCGTCGGCAGGCGTCGATCAGCGGGGCAATCGGGTATTTCCGGTTGATCGGCACCAGCCGGTCCCGCAGCTCGTCATTGGGGGCATGCAGGCTCAGAGCCAGGGCGACATCGGTGTGCCCGGCCAGGCGGTCCAGCGCCGGCACCAGGCCCGAGGTGGACACCGTCACCCGCCGGCGGCTGAGGCCATAGGCATTGTCGTCGGTCATCAGCTGCAACGCCGGGACCACTGCATCGAAATTGGCCAGCGGTTCGCCCATGCCCATCATGACCACGTTGGTCACGGCGCGCGGACGCCCTTCGGGCGCCGGGAGGCGCTGCATGGCCAGCCACACCTGACCGATGATCTCGGCGCTGGTCAGATTGCGGTTGAACCCCTGCTGCGCGGTGGAACAGAAGGTGCAGTCGAGCGCACAGCCCACCTGGGAGGACACGCACAGCGTGCCGCGACCGCTGTCCGGGATGTAAACGGTCTCGATGGCGTTGCCATCGGGGAGACGCAGCACCCATTTGACGGTGCCGTCGTCGGAGGTCTTCTCCAGCGCGACTTCGGGCGGCCGGATCTCCGCCTCGCGCGCCAGCCGCTCGCGCAGCTTGCGCGAGACGTTGGTCATTGCGTCGAACTCCGTGACCCCGCCCTGATGGATCCATTTCGCGACCTGGGTGGCGCGAAAGCGCGGCTCGCCCCATTCCCCGAACAGCTCTGTCAGCTGATCGCGGCTGTAACCCAGCAGGTTGACGGGGGCGTGGTTGGGCAAGGGCATTGTTACGACCGATTGGAGCGGATGCCACAGTGTACTTCGCCCGGGCACCGCATGCCTACAGGGCGACCCCCATCGGCAGGAGGCCGGCCCTGTGGCCGATCGGGCGCCCGGGGAACCTCCTGTGCCCGGTCGGGCAACGCCGGGTCGGCCAGGGGGCTGGCCTCCTGCGGGTCGAACGGGCCGAACCCTGTCCCGGCCGGAGGCCGGGCACATCCAGCCCCCGACACCGGATACGGCTCGCAATCAGCGGGTGCGCGGGCAAACCCCGTCATCACCGAAGAAGAACGCGATCTCGCGTTCGGCGGTGTCCGCAGCGTCGGAACCATGCACCGCGTTCTCGTCGATGGAGACCGCGTAGTCGGCACGGATGGTGCCCGGGGCCGCCTCGGAAGGGTTGGTCGCGCCCATGATGTCGCGGTTCTTGGCGATGGCGTCCTCGCCTTCCAGAACCTGCACCATGACCGGACCCGAGATCATGAACTCGACCAGGTCGTTGAAGAACCGGCGTTCCTTGTGCACTTCATAGAAACGCTCGGCCTGGGCACGGTCGAGGTGCATCATGCGCGCGCCGACGATCTTCAGGCCGGCCTTCTCGAAGCGGCTGTAGATCTCGCCGATCACGTTCTTGGAGACGGCGTCGGGCTTGATGATGGAAAGGGTACGTTCTTCGGCCATGGGGCGGCTCTCCTGTAGGGGCAATGGTTCGACTCGGGTCGCCACCCGCTCCCGCAAACGCGAAACCCGCCGGATGGCGGGTTCCCGATGCGAACGCGGTCACGGGGCAACATGCGGCGCGCAGTGTAGCGGCCCCGCCGGCGCGCGGCAACGGCCGCGCGCCCCGTACGAGGCCAGCCTCTGGCCGATCCGGCACCTGCCGATCCCCCACAATCGGCCGGAGGGCCGGCCTCCCACCGGGGGCAGGGTTCGACCTGTAGGAGGCCAGCCCCCTGGCCGATCCGGCGATTCGGCGCCGCCGCTCAGTCGTCGACGTCCGCCTCGTCCATCCAGGCGAGCTGGATCGCCTCCAGGATGCGCTCGCCGGACCGTTCCGGATCGTCATCGAACTCCGGCAGTTCCACCACCCAGTTCCTCAGGTCAACGAAGTTGACGTTGCGCGGATCCACGTCCGGATGCTCATCCGCAAGCTGCATCGCGATTTCGCTGGTATCAGTCCATTTCATGACCGCACTCTCCCGCTGATCAGTGGTGCTCGGACACCTGATTGATGGTGTACTTCGGCAGCTCGACCACCAGATCCGCATCGCTCACGACCGCCTGACAGGACAGGCGTGAATCGGGCTCGAGCCCCCAGGCCTTGTCGAGCATGTCCTCTTCATCCTCGCTGGGCTCCTCGAGGCTGTCCATACCTTCGCGCACATACACGTGGCAGGTGGTGCAGGCGCAGGACTTCTCGCAGGCGTGTTCGATCTCGATCCCGTTCTTCAGGGCGAGATCGCAGATGCTGATGCCCGGCTCGGCCTCGATGGAGGCGCCCTCCGGACAGATTTCTTCGTGCGGCAGAAAGATCACCTGTGGCATGGGTCAGTTCCCTGAGTCGTCGTATTCGGAGACGTTGTGCCCCGCCAGTGCGCGGCGGATGCTGTCGTTCATGCGGCGCGCGACGAAGGCCTCGGAGGCCTGCTCGACGCGCTTGCGCGCGGCCTCGATCGCGTCCGGATCCTCGCCCCGGCCGCGTTCTTCGGCCAGGGCGTCGCGGGCGCTCTCGATACTCGCGCGTTCCTCGGCGTCCAGGTAGCGGTCCCCATCGGTTTCCAGCGCGGCGTTCAGCGCCTCCAGCACGCGATCGGCCTCCACCTGCTCCTCGCGCAGGCGGCGCGCCTCCATGTCGTCGCGCGCCGCCGAGGCGGAATCACGCAGCATCTGTTCGATCTCGGCATCGGTCAGGCCGTAACTGGGCTTGACCTCCACGTGGGCCTCCACGCCCTGGGTCTGCTCGCGCGCGGTGACGCTCAGCAGGCCGTCGGCGTCCACCTGAAAACTCACGCGGATGCGCGCGGCCCCGGCGACCATCGGCGGGATCCCGGACAGGGTGAAGCGTGCCAGCGAACGGTTGGCGTCCACCACGTCGCGCTCGCCCTGCACCACGTGCACCGACATCGCGGTCTGACCGTCCTTGAAGGTGGTGAATTCCTGCGCCCGACTGACCGGGATGGTGGTGTTGCGCGGGACAATGAACTCGACCAGCCCGCCCATGGTTTCCAGTCCCAGCGACAGCGGGATCACGTCCAGCAGCACCAGCTCGGTGTCCGGCTTGTTGCCGGCGAGGATGTCGGCCTGTTGCGCGGCCCCGATCGCGACCACGCGATCCGGATCGATGCCGGCGCGCGGTTCGCGGCCGTAGAATTCCTGCACCGCCTCGCGCACCGCCGGCATGCGGGTGGATCCGCCCACCAGCACCACCTCGTCGATGGCGTCGCGCTCCAGACCGGCATCCGCCAGCACCTGGCGGCAGGAGTCGAGGGTGCGGTCCAGCAGCGGCCGCGCCAGTTCCAGCAGGCCGGCGCGATCCAGCTGCCCCTGCCATTCACTGCCATCGGCGCGCGTCACCCGCACCTCGGTGGTCTCGGCTTCGGTCAGCGCCTCCTTGGCACGGCGCGCCTCCAGGGTCACGCGGCGCAGGCGCTGCGGGTCACTTTCGCCCTGCATGCCGGCCTGCTCCAGCAGCCACTCGGCCACGCTGCGGTCGACGTCGTCTCCCCCCAGCGCGGAATCCCCGCCGGTGGCCAGCACCTCGAACACGCCGCGACGCAGCTGCAGGATGGAAATGTCGAAGGTTCCGCCGCCGAGGTCGTACACCGCGATGGTGCTTTCCTCACCCTGGTCCAGCCCGTAGGCGACCGCCGCGGCGGTCGGCTCGGAGATCAGGCGCAGGACATTCAGGCCCGCAAGCTGGGCGGCGTCACGAGTCGCCTGGCGCTGGGCGTCGTCAAAATACGCCGGCACGGTGATCACCACGCCTTCCAGCTCATCACCCAGGCTCTCCTCGGCGCGCGCCCGCAGGCTGCCGAGGATATCCGCGGAGACCTCGACGGCGCTCTTGTCCCCGGCGGCGGTCTCGATGCGCGGCACGCTCGAACCGTCTCCGGTCTTCAGCCGGAACGGCAGCTCGCCCGAGAGCGTCGCCACGTCGGATGCCGCGCGGCCGATCAGGCGCTTGACCGATGCGATGGTGTTGTGCGGATCATCGCCGGCATGCTCCGCGGCCTCGTATCCGACCTGCGCACCGTCCGCCGAATAGTGCACCACCGAGGGCAGGATGTGCCGGCCCTGTTCGTCCGGCAGGGTATCGGCCTCGCCGCTGCGGACCGTCGCCACCAGCGAGTGAGTGGTGCCCAGGTCGATGCCCGCGGCCAGGTGACGCTGGTGCGGGGCGGAATCAACGCCGGGTTCGGTGATCTGCAATAACGCCATCGCGTTCGGCTCCTGATGAAGCTCTCGGTCGGGGGGAATCTTCCGCCGGCGTCGGTTACGACGCCAGCGACTGTCGGGTTCGCTGGAGCTCCTCCAGCAAACGGTCGAAGAATCGCAGCTCGAGCACCCGATCACGGGCATCGTCCGCCGGTTTCTCCGGATCGGCCAGGGCCGTGGCCACTTTCTCGCGTGCCTCGGCCCGCGCCCCATTCAGCTCGTCGGCCAGGGTATCCAGCGCCGCGGCATCGCCGGCACGTTCCGCATCTTCCAGGCGTTCCCGCCATTCGATCTGGGCCTCGATGAACCCCATGTCCCGGCTGGTGTCGCGTTCGGGATCGAATTCGAACCCCGCCCGCTCCAGGATGTGCAGGGCGCGCCGATAGTCGTTCGCCAGGATATCGTGGGCCTCGTTCACGTCCGCCGCCATCGCCGCGGCCATGCGCCGCGCCTGATCGCCCTGACGCACGAAGCGGTCGGGATGAAGCTCCGCCTGCAGGCGCCGGAAACGTTCCTCCAGGGCATCGCGATCCACCTCGAAGGCGACCGGAAGATCGAACTGTTCAAACGGATCGTTCATCGGCCGACTGTCATCCCTTGTCCGTAGCGAAAACCGGGCCCGCAGGCCCGGCAAAGAAAAGGGGTGAGCGGGACGCCCGTATCCGGACGATCCCGCCGCACCCCGCGCTGGCCCGGTACCTTCAGACGTTGAAGCTTTCACCGCAGCCGCAGCGGGCCTTCTCGTTCGGGTTGTTGAAACGAAAACCCTCGTTCAGGCCTTCCTTGCCGAAGTCGAGCTCGGTGCCGTCGAGGTACACCAGGGACTTGGGACTCACCACAAGCTTCACCCCGTCGACCTCGAACACCGTGTCCGTTTCCTCGACCTCGTCGGCGAACTCCACCACGTAGGCCATGCCGGAGCAGCCGGTGGTCCTCACCCCGAGCCGCACGCCGACACCCTTGCCCCGCTGTTCGAGGAAGTGCCGGATGCGGTCGGCCGCGCTGTCGGTCAGTGTGATTGCCATATCGTCTTCAGGCCGTCTTCTGTTCCGGTTCCTCGGCGTCGTGCTTCTCCTGATAGTCGGAGATCGCCGCCTTGATCGCATCCTCGGCGAGCACCGAGCAGTGGATCTTCACCGGCGGCAACGCCAGTTCTTCCGCGATCTGCGTGTTCTTGATCTGGCTCGCCTCTTCCAGGCTCTTGCCGCGCACCCATTCGGTGAGCAGCGAGCTGGACGCGATCGCCGAACCGCAGCCGTAGGTCTTGAACTTGGCGTCCTCGATCACGCCGTCGTCGTTGACCTTGATCTGCAGCTTCATCACGTCACCGCAGGCCGGCGCACCGACCATGCCGGTACCTACCGCCTCGTCGCTCTTGTCGAAGCTGCCGACATTGCGCGGATTTTCATAATGATCCATCACCTTGTCACTGTAAGCCATGGTATCTCTCCTGTTCGCGTACCCGTGGGTGGATGTTCCGGGACGGCCTCAGTGGGCCGCCCATTCGATGCTCTTGAGGTCGATACCGTCCTGGTACATCTCCCAGAGCGGAGACAGTTCGCGCAGTTTGCCAACGGCCTTGTGCACGATGTCGATGGTGTGGTCGACCTCTTCGACCGTGGTGTAGCGGCCGATGGAGAAGCGGATCGAGCTGTGCGCCAGCTCGTCGTCGCGACCCAGGGCGCGCAACACGTAGGAGGGCTCCAGACTGGCCGAGGTACAGGCGGAGCCGGAGGAAACCGCGATGTCGCGCAGCGACATGATCAGGCTCTCGCCCTCCACGAAGTTGAACGACACGTTCAGATTGTGGGCCACCCGGCGTTCCTTGTCGCCGTTGAGGTAGACCTCTTCCATGTCATCCAGCCCTGCCCACAGGCGGTCGCGCAGCATGCGGATACGCTCCAGCTCGCTGCCCATCTCTTCGCCGGCGATGCGGAAGGCCTCGCCCATGCCCACGATCTGGTGCGGCGCGAGCGTACCCGAACGCATGCCGCGTTCATGCCCGCCGCCGTGGATCTGCGCCTCGATCCGCACGCGCGGCTTGCGGCGGACGAACAGCGCGCCGATGCCCTTCGGACCGTAAGTCTTGTGCGCGGAGAAGCTCATCAGGTCCACCGGGAGCTTCGTCAGGTCGACGGCCACCTTGCCGGTCGACTGCGCCGCGTCCACATGGAACACGATGCCGCGTTCGCGACACAGGTTGCCGATCGCCTCGATGTCCTGAATGACGCCGATCTCGTTGTTCACGTGCATGACCGAAACCACGATGGTGTCGTCACGCATGGCGTCCTGCAGCTCCTGCAGGTCGACCAGGCCGTTCTCGTCGACCCCCAGATAGGTCACATCGAAGCCTTCGCGCTCCAGCTGGCGCGCCGGGTCCAGCACCGCCTTGTGTTCGGTCTTGACCGTGATGACGTGCTTGCCCTTGCGCTGATAGAAGTGCGCGGCACCCTTGACCGCCAGGTTGTCGGCCTCGGTGGCCCCGCTGGTCCAGATGATCTCCTTGGGGTCCGCCCCCACCAGCGCCGCGACCTGCTCCCGCGCGTTCTCCACCGCCTTCTCGGCGTCCCAGCCGAAGCTGTGACTCCGCGAGGCCGGATTACCGAACAGACCGTCCCGCGTCAGGAATTTCTTCATCTCCTCGGCGACGCGCTCGTCCACCGGCGTGGTCGAGGAATAGTCGAGATAGATCGGCAGTTTCAGGTCACTCATCACGCATTGCTCCTGTCCGCGGCCGCCACCGTGGCGCCCGCATGATCGTTTTCTTTCCCGGTCGAGCCGTGCACCGTCACCGGATGTTCGCCCTGCTCGCGCGCCTGCACGCTGGCCTCGTGGCGCTCCAGCACCTCGGCCAGCGAACGATTGCTGAGGAAATCATAGAGCTGATCGCTCAGATCCGCCCACAGATCGTGGGTCAGGCAGCGCGACTGCTTGTTGCAGTTGGCCTTGCCACCACAGCGGGTCACGTCCACCGGCTCATCCACCGCCACGATGATCTCGGCCACGCTGATCTCGGCGGAGTCGCGGCTGAGCGCGTAACCGCCGCCGGGGCCGCGGCTGGACACGACCAGCCCCTTCTTGCGCAGACGCGAGAACAGCTGCTCCAGATAGGACAGGGACAGCTTCTGCCGGCCCGCCACTTCGGCCAGCGAGACCGGCCCCTCGCGGGTATGGGTCGCCACGTCCAGCATGGCGGTGACGGCGTAACGTCCTTTGGTCGTCAGTTTCATGGCTCGATGCGCCTTCTTGTTCAGGTTGCTCGAGAGCCTAGCAATTCCTGATCAAAAAGGTCAACTATTACCCTGCTGTTTGCGGGGCGGGATTTCGCAGTCATCCGGTTCCAGCCCTTCCAGGTCGCAGGGCTCCAGCGGATGGCCGGTATCCTCGCCCATCGCCTCGCCCGGGTCGATGCCCGCACGCTTGAGCGCCTGACAGGCCTTTTCCATGCGGTCATCCAGCTCGTGGACGCGATCCACGATGCGGTGCAGGGCGTTCGCCACCGGGTCGGGCATGTCCCGGGTGACACCGTAGGCGTCGAAACCCATGCGACTGGCCGCCTGCTGGAAACGCGGATCCGGCTCCGGGCGCGGCCCCAGCACGCGTGCCGGAATCCCCACCGCCGTCGCGTCGGCCGGCACGTCCTTGAGGACCACGGCATTGGAACCCACCCGGGCACGATCACCGACATGGATCGGGCCGAGCAGCTTGGCCCCGGCCCCGATCACGACCTCGTTGCCCAGAGTCGGGTGGCGCTTGCCCCCTTCCCAGCTGGTCCCGCCGAGGGTTACCTGATGATAGATGGTGCAGTCATCGCCAATCTCTGCAGTCTCGCCGATCACCACGCCCATCCCGTGGTCGATGAAGAAGCGCCGCCCGATGCGCGCGCCCGGGTGGATCTCGATGCCCGTCAGCAGCCGCGCGAAGTTACCGAGGATCCGTCCGAGCCAGCGCATGCGGTGATTCCACAACCAGTGCGCGCCACGATGAAACCACAGCGCATGCAGACCCGGGTACGCCGTCAGCACCTCGAAGGCATTACGGGCGGCGGGATCGCGCGCAAAGACGCAGCGGATATCCTCGCGCAGGGTCTTGAACATGGTTACGGTCTCATTCCTGAGTTATTCGCTAGGGTATCACAGCCGCCACACCGCGCTCACCGGCCCCGCAGGGTGTGCGTCAATATGCCGCGCAACAGCCGCACCTCCGAGGCCGTGGGTTCCGCACGCAGGTACAGATGCCGCAACCGGCGCATGGTGTGCCGCGGATTCTCCGGATCGAGCACCCCGATGCTCTGCAGGGCCTGTTCGTAGTGCGCGAACAGCCCTTCCAGCTCCGCATGGGTGGCCGCGGGATCCCGCTCCGCCGCCGAGGCCTGGCGCACCGCAGCATCCGGTTCCCCGGCCCCGGCCAGTGCCGCCCGACGCACCGTCCAGGTCATGATCTGCACGCTGCCGGCGAGATTGAGGGAGGAAAAATCGGGATCGGTGGGGATACGGACGAACGCGTGGCAATGATCCAGCTCTTCATTGGTCAGGCCGCTGTGCTCGCGACCGAAGACCAGTGCCACCGGCCCCTCCGTCGCCCCGCCGAGCACACGGGCTGCGGCCCCGTCGGGTTCCAGCACGGGTACCGAATGGGTGCGCGTGCGGGCACTGGTCCCCACCACCTGATGACAGTCGGCGACCGCCTCGGTCAACGTGTCGACCACCGTGGCCCCGGCAAGCACGTCATCGGCACCGGACGCCAGGGCGGTGGCATCGGCATGCGGGAAGCGCTCCGGCGCCACCAGCGCCAGGTCGCGCATGCCCATCGCCTTCATCGCCCGGGCGGCGGATCCGATATTGCCCGGGTGGGTCGTTCCCACCAGCACGACCCGGACCCGCGCGGCGGCCCCCGGGCCCGGATCGATCGGTCGATGCTCGTCTGTCCTGGATTCCATGGCGCCCCTGCCCGCTCGCATGCGGGCGCGATTGTACACCGCCGCGCCGCGGGAAGCCCGACCACTTCCAAAGGCCCGATGCGTTGTGTATTGTTCGCGACCTTCGGGGGCGTCCGTGCGCCGGCCCCGATTCCTTCCCAAGCGATGTCGGAGATCCCTCATGCACCCCATGCTGAACACGGCGGTATCGGCGGCCCGCGCGGCCGGACGCATCACCACCCGCGCCTGGGGGCGACCGGACCGCGTCAACACCCGCGAGAAGGCCCGCAACGACTGGGTCAGCGATGTCGACGTCAACGCCGAGCAGGCGATCGTCCAGACGCTGAAGAAGGCCTACCCCGACCACGCGATCCTCGCGGAGGAGGGAGGCAACCAGCCCGGGGCCACGGGCGCCGAACACGAGTGGATCATCGACCCGCTGGACGGCACCACCAACTACCTGCGCGAGATCCCGCAGTACGCGGTGTCGATCGCCCTGCGGCAGAAGGGGCGCCTGGAACACGCGGTGGTCTACGACCCGATCAAGGAAGAACTCTTTACCGCAACACGCGGTGGCGGCGCCTTCCTCAACAACCGGCGTATCCGCGTGGGGCAGCGCAAGGATCTGTCAGGTGCGCTGCTGGGCACGGGCATCCCGTTTCGCGAGGGGCAGGACCTGGAACGTTATCTGCGCACCCTGCGCCACATGATCCCGGGCACGGCCGGCATTCGGCGGCCGGGTTCCGCGGCGCTGGATCTGGCGTGGGTCGCCTGCGGCCGTTTTGACGGCTTCTGGGAGATGGGCCTGCAGCCCTGGGACATGGCAGCGGGACTGCTGCTGGTGCAGGAAGCCGGAGGCCTGACCAGTGACTGGCAGGGTGGCAACGAGATCTTTCGCAAGGGCGATGTCGTGGCCGGGAACCCCAAGGTCCTGAAAACGATGCTGCAGCGTCTGCACGCTGCGGAGGTGGAGGGACGCAAGACCGGAAGCCCGCACGGCGAAGGCTGAATCGCCCGGGGCGGTCATCGGCCCCGCTCTGCTCCCGCAGCCACGCCCTCATATCCCTGTGGGGGCGGGCTTCCTTGTCCGTCCCTGCCCTCCCCCGAATCAGGGCGTTCTCAGGGCGTCGCATCCTCCTCGTCCGCCCCTTCCTTCTTCACCGGCAGCAGCACCTGGCGGTCGACCCCCAGCATCAGCGCCGCCGTGGCCGCGATGAAGATCGAGGAGTACGTCCCGACGATGACACCGATGATCAGCGCCACCGAGAAGTTCTGCAGAGCCGCCCCGCCAAGGAAGAACAGCGCGAACAGCACCAGCAGGGTCGTCATACTGGTCACGATGGTTCGTGCGAGGGTCTTGTTGACCGCATTGTTCATCACGAACTCGGTGCCCTGCTTGCGCAGTATCCGGAAGTTCTCGCGTATGCGGTCGTACACCACGATGGTGTCGTTGAGCGAGTAACCGATCACCGCCAGGACCGCCGCCAGCACCCCGAGGTCGAACTCGAGCTGCAGTGCCGAGAAGATCCCCAGCGTGATCACAACGTCATGTACCAGCGCCAGCACGGACCCCGCGGCGAAGCGCCACTCGAACCGCACGGCGACATAGATCAGGATCCCGACCAGGGCGTAGATCATCGCCAGACCGCCCTGCTCGCGCAGCTCCTCGCCCACCGACGGCCCGACGAATTCCACCCGCCGCAGTTCGGCACCTTCCGGGCCACCGGCCTCCAGCAGCTGCATGACCTGATTGGACAGCGCCGCCTCGTCCGGCTCGTCCTCGCGCGGAGGCAGGCGGATCAGCACATCCCGCGCGGTCCCGAAGGTCTGGACCTGCGCTCCCTGGAATCCGCCCTCGTTGATGGTTTCCCGGATCGGATCGAGCTCCACCGCTTCCGGGTAACCGACCTCCACAAGGGTTCCGCCCGTGAAGTCGATGCCGAAATTGATCCCGCGGGTGGCGAGCATCAGCACCGACAGCAGGATCAGCACCACCGAGATCACCAGGGTGACCCGGCGCTTGCCCAGGAAGTCGAAGTTGGACTCGGCGAAGTTGAGATGCGGCAGCATTCCCCGGCTCCCGGACTTAAATGGACAGACGGGCCAGCCGCGGCTGGCGTCCGTAGGTCAGATTGACGATGGCCCGAGTCACCACGATGGCGGTGAACATCGAGGCGACGATCCCGATCGACAGCGTGATGGCGAAGCCCTTGATCGGGCCGGTCCCGAAGATGAACAGCACCACGGCGGCGATCAGGGTCGTCACGTTGGCATCCGCGATGGTGGTCACGGCGCGGTCGTAGCCCGACGCGATCGCCGCCTGCGGCGACATGCCATTGCGCAGCTCCTCGCGGATGCGTTCGAAGATCAGCACGTTGGCGTCCACCGCCATGCCGACCGTAAGCACGATCCCGGCGATCCCCGGCAACGTCAGCGTGGCCTGCAGCATCGACAGCACCGACACGATGAACACCAGATTGAGCGCCAGCGCGACGTTGGCGATCACGCCGAACACCCGGTAGTACAGGATCATGAACAGCATGACCAGCACGAAGCCGATGATGACCGACTGGATCCCGCGGTCGATGTTCTCCTGACCCAGGCTCGGGCCGACCGTGCGTTCCTCCACGATCGACATGGGTGCAGCCAGCGCGCCGGCCCGCAGCAGCAGCGCCAGATTGCGCGCTTCAGTGGTGGAATCCAGCCCGGTGATCTGGAAACGCCCGCCCAGCGGCTCGTTGATGCGCGCGACGTTGATCACTTCCTCGCTCTGCGAGCTGCGCATCACGATTTCGCCGTCTTCTTCCTCGGTCTCGATCGTGGTCTCGATGAACACCGTGGCCATCAGCCGGCCGACGTTGTCCGAGGTCACGCGCGAGAAGATGCGGGCGCCCTGGCCGTCGAGATTGATGAAGACCGCCGGCCCGCCCGTATCGTCGGCGATGCCGGACGAGGCGTCCGTAATGAACTCCCCGGTGAGCATGACCTGCCGCTGCAGCAGCACCGGGGTGCCGTCACGCTCTTCGTACAGCCGGGTCCCGGAAGGCACCTCGCCGGTTTCGCGGGCCTCCATGGGGTCCCCGCTTTCGGACACCAGGCGGAATTCCAGCGTCGCGGTCGCACCCAGCACTTCCTTGGCGCGCGCGGTGTCCTGCACGCCCGGCAGCTGCACCACGATGCGATGCTCGCCCTGCTGGGCGATCAGCGGCTCGGCCACGCCCAGCTCATCCACGCGGGTGCGCAGCGTGGAGATGTTCTGTTGCAGCGCCTGGCGGCGCAGTTCAGTCAGGTGCTCCTCCTCGAGAGTGCCGACCAGCAACCAGTCGTCGTCCTCCCGGCGCGGGGCCCACTCGAGCTCGCCGCGGTATTCACTGCTCAGCCAGCTCTCGGCCTCGTCGCGCTCGCCGTCACTGGCAAAGCGAATGCGCAACTCGTCACCGCCATCCTCGAGCGCGGAGAAACTCAGGCGTTCCTCGCGCAGACGGGGGCGCAGCTCGTTGGTGTAGCGTTCGATGGCCGTACCGATCACCGCATTGAGGTCGACTTCCATCAGGAAGTGCACCCCGCCCCGCAGATCGAGCCCGAGCGACATCGGCTGGCCATTGATGGCACGCAGCCAGTCGGGCGTGGCCGGCGCCATGTTGAGCGCGACCGTATGGTTGTCATCCAGCGAATTCCGCAGGATTTCCGCGGCCCGGGACTGCTGGTCCGCGGTTTCGAACCGCAGCAGCAGCTGGCCGTCGCGGCGCTCGGCCCGCATCGGGGTCAGGCCCTGGGCACCGAGCACGGTACCGATCACGCCCTCCATGTTCTCCTCGACTTCCCCCGCCATGGGGTTGTCGATCTGCACGGACGGATCTTCGGGGAACAGGTTGGGGGCGGCATAAAGAAGCCCGATCGTCACGACCACGACGATCAGGGCATACACCCACACCGGATAGGAGTTGCGCATCGGCTACGGGCCTTCAGAGGTCTTTCAGGGAACCCTTGGGCATGACGGACTGCACGGACTGCTTCTGCACGACGACGTTCACGCCATCGGCCACATCGACGTGAATGAAGTTTTCGCCGACTTCCGTGATCTTCCCGGCCATGCCGCCATTGGTCACGATCTCGTCACCCTTCGACAGGGACTCGACCATGGAGCGATGTTCCTTGGCCCGCTTGCTCTGCGGACGAATGATCAGGAAGTACATGATCGCAAAGAAGATCACGATCATGATCAGGAATTCGATCAGGCCACCACCGGCGGCCTGGCCTTCCTGCGCGTGGGCGGCGGAAATCAGGAAATCCATGCAGCTTCTCCGTTCAGCAAATCGGTTCGGTCAAACAGGCGGCGCGAATTATGGCACAGCAGGCACGTCCATGCCGCGCCGGCCGTAGAAATCCGCCACGAAGGTGTCCATTGCCCCTTCGGCAATCGCCCCGCGCATCCCGCGCATCAGGTCCTGGTAGTAATGCAGGTTGTGCGTGGTCGCCAGGCGCGAGCCGAGGATCTCGTTGCACTTGTCGAGGTGCTTGAGATAGGCCCGCGAGTAGTTGCGACACGCGTAACAGCCGCACTCGGGGTCGATCGGGCGGGTATCGTCGCGGAACCGTGCATTGCGGATCCGCAGGACCCCCTCGCGGGTATACAGAAAACCGTTGCGGGCGTTACGGGTCGGCATCACGCAGTCGAACATGTCCACGCCGCGGCGCACCGCCTCCACGATGTCCTCGGGCCGCCCCACTCCCATCAGATAGCGCGGCTGTTCCACCGGCAGCTCCGGCAGGGTCACGTCCAGTGTGGCAAGCCGCTCGTCCTCCGGCTCGCCCACCGACAGCCCGCCGATCGCGTAGCCGTCGAAGCCAATCGAGCGCAGGCCGGCCGCCGACTCCCGGCGCAGCTCGGGGATCATGCCCCCCTGCACGATGCCGAACAGCGCCGCCGGGTTGTCCCCGTGGGCCTGACGCGAGCGGTCCGCCCAGCGCAGCGAGAGCTCCATGGAGCGGCGCGCTTCGTCATGCGTGGCCGGGTACGGCGTGCACTCGTCGAAGATCATCACGATGTCCGAGCCCAGCTCGCGCTGGACCTGCATCGAGGACTCGGGCGTCATCAGCACCTTCGAGCCGTCCACCGGCGACTGGAAGCGCACACCTTCCTCGCTGATCTTGCGCATCTCGGCCAGCGAGAAGACCTGGAACCCGCCGGAATCGGTCAGGATCGGCCCCTCCCAGTGCATGAAGTCATGCAGATCGCCGTGCGCCCGGATGATCTCCGTCCCGGGGCGCAGCATCAGATGGAAGGTATTGCCCAGGATGATCTGCGCCCCCAGCCCCGTGAGTTCCTCGGGGGTCATCGCCTTGACCGTGCCGTAGGTTCCCACCGGCATGAACGCCGGCGTCTCCACCTCCCCCCGCGGGAAGGTCAGCCGGCCGCGGCGGGCCGCACCGTCGCTGCCCAGATGTTCAAACTGCATCGGAAGTCTCCGCGCTCGGCGGCTGATCGTCCGGATCGCCGGGTGCCAGCCACATCGCATCCCCGTAACTGAAGAACCGGTAGCGCTGCGACACGGCATGTGCGTAGGCCGCAAACAGCCGCCGATACCCGGCAAACGCCGAGACCAGCATCAGCAGCGTGCTCTGCGGCAGATGAAAATTGGTGATCATGCGATCCACCACGCGGAACGGATATCCCGGCTGGATGAACAGCCGGGTATCGCCCGTGAACGGCTCCAGCTCGCCACCTGCCGCGGCCGACTCCAGCGCCCGCACGCAGGTCGTGCCCACGGCCACCACCCGGCCGCCGCGCTCGCGGCAGCGTGCGACCGCCGCACACAGCTCGGGCGAGACCTCCAGCCATTCCGCGTGCATCTCGTGATCCGCGGTGTCCTCCACCTTGACCGGTTGAAACGTCCCCGCGCCCACGTGAAGCGTCACCGTTGCCGTCTCCACGCCACTGTCGCGCAGTCCGCGCAGCAGGGTGTCGTCGAAATGCAGCCCCGCCGTCGGCGCCGCCACCGCCCCTTCTCGCCGCGCGAACACCGTCTGATAGCGCGTGGTGTCCTCCTGCTCCGGCGCACGTTCGATGTACGGCGGCAGCGGCACCTGACCATGGGCATGCAACAGGGCCGGCAGATCCTGCTCGCCCGCCTTTCCTTCGCCACACAGCGACAGGCGGAAGAACGGCCCCTCGCGCCCGGTCACCTCCACCTCGAAGGCCCCGTCCGCCAGCCACAACCGCACTCCGACGCCCGGAGCCCGGCTCGCACGCACCAGCGCCAGCGCCTCGCGCCCGCCTTCCAGCACCCGCTCGAACAGCACTTCCACCCGGCCGCCGCTCGCCTTCTGCCCGAACACCCGCGCCGGGATCACCCGCGTGTCATTGAGGACCAGCAGATCGCCCGGACGCAGCCAGCGCCCGATGTCCGCGAACACGGCATCCTCCGGCTCCTCGCCCTCCAGGACCAGCAGCCGGGACCCGGTGCGCTCCGGCAACGGATCCTGCGCGATCAGCTCGGACGGGAGTTCGTAATCAAAATCGGCAACTCGCATGGCGCGCGATCCTACCATGCCCCGGCTCGCGGGATACCGCACGGCCGTATTGCCACACCCCCTGCGTGCGCTACACTACGAGCGCTGCACGCCGGGATGGTGGAATTGGTATACACGGCGCACTCAAAATGCGCTGGCTTCGGCCTTGTGGGTTCGAGTCCCACTCCCGGCACCAGGCCGGTGTAGCTCAGCTGGTAGAGCGTCTGATTTGTAATCAGAGGGTCGCAGGTTCGACTCCTGTCACCGGCTCCATATGACCCTCCAGGGGCATCCCGCCCCGTCCCTCAGTACCCGGAAAATCAGCAAGTTAGAGCCTTTCATGGTCCTAGCTTGTCCGGTGCTGTCTATGGACAGCCTAGCATCGACGGGGGTACTTTTGGGGGTAGATGCCCCGATTTGCCCTGTACCCCCTGCCGAGATACCCCCATGCCCAAGCCAACGAACAAGCTGACCGCCGCCGCACTGCGGGCCGCCAAGTACGAAGGCCGGCCCCACAAGATCGCAGACGGTGGCGGCCTCTACCTCCACGTCACGGCATCCGGGAAATACTGGCGGATGAAGTACCGGGCCGATGGCCGGGAAAAGCTGCTGTCGTTTGGCGTGTACCCCCGGGTGTCCCTTGCCGAGGCCCGCCAGGCCCGTGACGAAGCGAAAGCCCGGCTTGCCCGTGGCGAGGACCCGCAGGAGGCGAAGCGCGCCAGCCGGGAGACCCGGGCCGACACCTTCCGGGTGCTGGCGGGAGAGTGGATGGAGCTGAAGCGCAGCGAGCTGGCAGAGGGAACCCTGCGCCTGACCCGCAGCCGGCTAGAGACGTGGGTATTCCCGGAGATCGGGGAGCGCCCTGTGCGGGAGATTGAGCCGCCGGACGTGTTGCGGTTGCTGCGGGTGCCGGAGTCCAAAGGGAAGCATGAAACGGCGCACCGCCTGCGCCAGCGGATCGGGCAGATCTTCCGGTATGCCATCGCGACCGGGCGCGCGGATCGCGACCCCACGGCAGACCTGAAGGGCGCACTCGCGAGTACCCCCACGAAGCACCGCGCGGCAATAACCACCCCCAACGAAGTGGCGGACCTCCTGCGCGCAATCGACCACTACGATGGGCAACCCTCCACATGGGCGGCCCTGCGAATGCTGGCGTTGACCTTTGTCCGAAGCGGAGAACTGCGGGGCGCCACCTGGGACGAAATCGACCTTGATGAAGGCACGTGGCGGATACCCGCCGCCCGGATGAAGATGCGGCAACCGCATATCGTCCCGCTGAGCGAACAAGCCAGCGAATGCCTGCGGTGGCTTCACGCCCTGACCGGCCCCGACGGCCTGGTGTTCGAGGGCCTGCGGCCAGGCAAACCGATCTCCGAAAACACCCTGCTGGCGGCGCTGCGGAACCTGGGATATGACTCCAGCAAGATGACACCGCACGGGTTCCGGGCGATGGCTTCAACGCTGCTACACGAACAGGGATGGCCGCCGGAGGTGATCGAACTCCAGCTTGCGCACGCGCAGCGCTCGCAAGTAGCTGCCGCGTACAACCGCAGCTCCCGGCTGCCGCAGCGCCAGGAGATGATGCAAGCTTGGGCGGACTATCTCGACACCCTGCGGAGCGGGGACACCAGCAACGTGGTCCCGATCCGGAGCGCATGACGCCGCGCTAGGCATGCGGGAAGACGCTTCCGGACGGCCCTACGGGCAACAAACGCCGAAAATGTGACTCAGATCACACCCGCTTGATACCAGCCACAAGGCCGGGCAACCACAAGGCGCCGAACGCTAAGCGTCAGAAATACACGTCTGGGGGTATGGATTTGCACATTTTGGCCGCTTCCCCGCAGTGGGCAGCTCCGCGAGCCCCAACATGTTGGGTCTTCGCATGGCGCGGGCGGACTATGTACGATGGCGGTGTGTCTGTAGGGACAGGCACAGAAAAGGGAGACCCCTGACCCGGGCCTCCCTTCAAGCAAACTGACCGATGCCAGCCGCCTACTCTCAGTTCTTATTATAGAGCTCAATGAGCACCATGTAAACCCCCGGCTGCCATCGGTCCTCAAGTCCGAAGGAGGACGCGATGCATAACGACACCGATACCCCTGCCCCCGAACGCGAGCGCCTGCTGCGCATTCGCGACGTGCTGGACCGCACGGCGATGAGCCGCAGCGCCTGGTACGCGCTGATCGCACAAAACAAGGCCCCCGCGCCTGTGAAAGTGGGCGCGGCGGCCCGCTGGCCGGAGTCCGTCGTGGATGCCTGGATTCGCCGCCAGGTCGAAAGCGAGGGGTGAACCATGCTGACGAAAACAGAAGCCCGCCGGACTCGCCCCGGCGGGGCGGGCGGTGGTGCGTCCGCCGATGATGCGACCCGCGACCCTCTGCGCGAACTGTTGGGCGCGATGGCCGCGCATGGCGTTGCCCCGCACGACCCCGACACTCTTCGCACCGATGGGCAACTGAATCGCTACCGCGTCGACGGGGACAGGCCTGGAACCAGAAACGGTTGGATCGTGGCCCATCTCCATGATGGCCTGCCCGCTGCCGCGTTCGGTTCGTGGAAGCATGGGGTGTCGGAAACCTGGTGCGCCCGATCCCGGGATGACCTGAGCCCTGCCGAGCGCGAGGCGCTGCGCCACCAGATGGACGAAGCCCGGCGGTTGCGGGACGCAGAAACCCGCCAGCGCCATGAGCGCGCATCCGACCGGGCACGGCAGCAATGGCGAGAAGCCGAACCCGCCGATCCCGAACACCCATACCTGGTGAACAAGGGGGTCGGGCCGCACCATGCCCGCCAGCGTGGCGACCGCCTGGTTCTGCCGGTGATCGACCCGGCAGACGCCAGCATTACCAGCCTGCAAACCATCGGCCCGGACGGCGGCAAGTGGTTGCTGCCTGGTGGCCGCAAGCGGGGCTGCTGCATCCCGGTTGCGCTGTGTGACGGCGGCCCGACCTTGATCGCCGAAGGCTTCGCCACCGCCTGTACCCTGGCGGAAGCCGACCCGACCGCGCGGGTGCTGGCGGCCATCGACGCCGGCAACCTGGAGCCGGTCGCGCTGGCCGTGCGCAAGCGGTGGCCGGATGCGGATCTGGTGATCTGCGGAGACGCTGACGAGGTGGGCACCACCAAGGCCCGCGCCGCCGCTATTGCCGCCGGTGCGCGGCTGGCCATTCCCGAGTTCCCGCCGGGTGCCGAGGGTTCCGACTTCAACGACCTGGCCGCCCTGGTGGCCGTAGGGGGTGCGCAATGACTGACGCACCTATTCATTCCCGGGGAACCGAGGGAACCCGGGGAACCTCGTTGATTTGCGGTGTTTTTTCCGGTTCCCCCGGCGAAGATACCCGAGGGAACCCGGGGAACCTGGCCGCCCTGATTCAACCAAGCGACCCGCTGGAGACCCCGCCAGACGATCCGCCCGAGCCGGAGGTGCCGCGCCCGGGGTACGCCACGCACGACGATTGGTTCCGGCTGCATGGCGAAACGCACCGGCCCGGCCTGTACTGGCATGGCTGGAGCAACCCCAAGGGCGATGCCGAGCCCGAGCCGGTAGACACCTGGATCGCGACGCCGATCCACGCGGAGGCGATCACGGCGGACGAACACGGGGGCAGCTACGGGCTGCTGCTGCGGTTCGTGAACCCTCGGGGACAGTGGCGCGAGTGGGCGGCCCCTTTGCGCCTGCTGAAGGGCAATGGCGAGGAGCTGCGCGGCGAGCTGCTGGACCTGGGGGTTCGGTTCAACCCGAAGCAGCCGCGAATGCTGTCCGCGTGGCTGATGGAGCAATACCCACGCACCCGCATACTGGCGGCCACCCGCACCGGCTGGCACCGGGTCGGTCCCGACCGCCGCGCGTTCGTGATGCCGAACCAGACAATCGGCTCGGATGATGTGCGGTTCCAGTCCGAGCATCCCGCGCACGATGCGTTCGAGTCCCGGGGCACGCTGGACGGCTGGCGCGATTCGGTCGCCAAAGCCTGCGCCGGGAACCCGGTCATGGTGCTGGCTCTGTCCGTGGCGTTCGCCGGCCCGCTGATCCAGACCGCCCGGCTGCAAGACGCCGGGGGTGCCGGGGTTCACCTGGTGGGCGATTCGTCAAAGGGCAAGACCACCGCGCTGCAAGCTGCCGCGAGCGTATGGGGCGGGCCCGGGTTCCTGCGCACCTGGCGGGCAACCGCCAACGGCCTTGAGGCCAGCGCCGCCGGGATCAATGACACGGCCTTGATCCTTGACGAAATCAGCGAATGCGACCCGCGCGAGATCGGCGCCGTGGTCTACGCGCTCGCCAACGGCCAGGGCAAGCAACGCGCCCGCCGCACTGGTGGCGCCCGCGAGTCTGCCCGGTGGCGCGTGATGCTGCTGAGCAGCGGCGAACGGACACTGGCCGCGCACATGGGCGAAGGCGGCCGGCGCCCGAAGGCTGGCCAGGAAGCGCGCCTGCTGGACGTGCCCGCGACCACGCGACGGTTCGGCGCGTTCGATGACCTGCACCACCACCCGGATGGCCGCAGCCTCGCAGACGCGCTGAAGCAAGCCAGCGGGGCGCACCACGGCCATGCGGGACCGGCGTTCGTGTCGGCCCTGGTGGACGATTCTCGCGACCTGCCCGCCCTGTATCACAAGACGTGCGAACTGCCCGCGTTCGCGTCCGGGGATGGCCTGGAGGGCCGCGCCGCCGGAGTGTTCGCGCTGGCCGGTATGGCTGGGGAACTGGCCACGGAATACGGCCTGACAGGCTGGCCCGAAGGCGAGGCCGTGGATGCAGCGGCTGAACTGTACCAGCGGTGGCGGGAGCACCGGGGAACCGGCCCGACCGAGGATCGGCAGATTCTGGAGGCGGTGCGCGGCTTCGTGGAGCGTCATGGCGACGCCCGGTTTTCCGACGTGACCGAGGGGGCTGACCCCAGAGTTCGGGACCGGGCCGGATATTGGCGCGACACGGCGGGCGCGCGACTCTGGTTGTTCAATGCCGAGGGGCTGCGGGAAGCCGGGGGCGGGTTCGACCTGCGCCGGGTGCTGGATGCCCTGGACGGCGCCGGTTGGATCGCAGAGCGCGACCAGGGCAAGCGATCCCGCAAGACTCACGCGGCGGGCACCAAGCAAAACCTTTACGCCGTCCGCATTCCCGACGATGGGGGTGAAGCATGACCCTTGAAGCTGCCCTAAGGGCCCGCGAAGTTCCCCCGGTTCCCCCGCCGGGGAACGCCCAGGGAACCCATAAACCCCTTACAAATCAACAACGTTCCCCCGGTTCCCTCGGTTCCCCCGGAAATAACAGAGGGGCGAACCACAACGCAGAACCGCCAGACGTTGCCGGCATCATTGCCGATGCCGCGCAGTCCGCTGGCCTGATGCCGGGGACCGTGCACCAGACCCTGAGCACGGAGGACCTGGCGGACCTTGCCGGCGGCACCCTTCCCCCGGAGGCTGTCACGGCTCACGCGCGCAGCGTGGCCGCCCGCTGGCGGGAGGGCCGGGTGCTGGACGATGAAACGGAGCTGGCGGCTGCTGAGCGGGTGCGTCACGACCCGCTGGCGGACTTGCCCCTGCTGCGCGAGGACCGGCTGTTTATCGAGCGGTGCGTGGTCGGGCGTTCGGATCGGCATGACCTGCTGACCGAGTATCGGCGGCAGTGGCTGGCGGCAGCGGATGCCGAGGGGTCAGAGATCCGGCGGGACAACGCGGCGCGACGGGCGGCGAATGCGTGGCTGCGGTCCGCCGCTGCCTGTAGTGGATAGAAGCCCCCTGATATGCTAGATGTAGTGGATGGCTGGACGACCGACCAAGTACACCGAGGACATGCAAGCCCGCGCGGACGCCTATGTAGATGGCGGCTTCGGGGGCTGCGGTGATGTAGTGCCGAGCCGGGCCGGCCTGGCGCTCGAACTCGGGGTGAGCCGGTCTACCTTGGCGCAATGGGGAAAGGCATACCCCGAATTTTCGGCCACGTTGGACCGGCTGAAGGCGGCGCAGGAGCGGCTGAGCCTGAACGGGGGCCTGCGGGGCGAACTCAATGCCCCTATCGTCAAGCTGCTGCTAGCCAACCACGGCTATGGGGACAAGGTGACCCAGGCCCACGTGAGCCCCGACGGCTCTATGTCCCCGCCGCCCCGCATTGACGCCAGCAAGCTGACGGATGAACAGCTTGAAGCCTTGACGGAGGCGCTGGAGATCCCCGGGGAGGAAATGCCCTGACCCGGGATTTTCCCGACTAGGCCGCCGCCGGAGTCCGCCGCACGACCGGCACGCGCTGACGCACCGCATAGGCCGGGAACCGGTCCACCAGACAGGCCCCATGCCGAGTAGTGGACGCGGGCCGTCATGCCTGACCCTCCCGCTGGAAGGCTTGCCACGCATCCGCAGGCCGGGCGCTGCCGGCTCGGTCCAGCCAATGGCGGCGCTGCTGAGGGGTGAGGCCGTTCCACCAGGCCACGCCCGCCGCGTCATCGTCGCCGCCCTGCTGGCGGGCCAGCCGTTCCAGCACAGCGCGTTCCTCGCGATACCGCCCGAAGTCTGACCAGGCTGCGGGATCGTCGGGGTTGTACCCGTAGTGCGCGCACCAGCGGATGAACTCGCCGCTCCACGTCGGGTGTCCGTGGTGGAGGCCGTGCGAGACCTGGCAATACTCGCCGGAGCGGTTACGGGGCCAGACGCCCGCCGCGCGCAGGGTGTCCGCCTGCTGGGGTGTCAGGTTGATCGTGCTGCCGTTGGGCGCTTGCCAGGTGATGACCCGGCGGGGTTCGGTGGTTTGCATGGTTGCTGTCTCCGGTTGAAGTGACGAAGGCAGCACCGGGGTTGTGGGGGTACTTTTGGGGGTACATCCATCGGAAGGGCGAACCAAAAGCCTCTGGACTCAATGCCTTACGCTACCGCTTCGGCTCCTGTCACCGGCTCCAATTTTTCAATCACTTATGTGCTTGTCGGTCACCCGATAACTTACCCGTGTGCCAGTTGTGTGACAGTTCGGAATCCGTTCACACGCATCATCCCACCGCTGCCAGGCGGCCACCGCGCGAGGCACCCGCTGCCGGAACACCGGTACCCACTGGGTCGCGCTGGATCGGGACCTCCCCGACGGTAGCCGTCCGCTGGGTGTGCCCTTGGCCTGCCCGTTCGATACCAAAGAAGAAGCTCAGGCCGCACCGGAGTGGTGCCACGAATTCGGCAATTCGGGGTTCATGTCGGCGGCTGGCAGGATGCATCCGAGCCGCTCAAGCTTCAGGAGTGGCGCAGCTTCAGATAATCGCTTCAGGCCAGGACCGAGTGACTGCATAAGGACGTCGCGATGAAGCAGTGCGACGGCGGACAGCCAATGCACCGGCCAATTTCAGGTTTGTTCCCAAACGCCGCCAAGCAAAAACCCTACATTGATGGCTGCTTTGGGCGACTTTCGGTATCGTCGTCGCATGGCGATAACAATTCACCCAAAAGTCGGGCAGATCTTGCTCTGCGATTTCTCTGCCGGGTTCAAGAACCCGGAAATGGTCAAGTCCGGGCGCCCGGTCGTCGTTCTGTCCCCACTTATGCAGGGTCGTCCTAATCTCGTGACCGTAGTGGCTCTAAGCACGAAACGGCCGGACCCGATAATGCCTTTTCACCTGGAATTACCACGCGCAGCGCTGCCTCAGCTGGGGCGATTCCAGGAGCAATCATCGTGGGTTAAGGGCGATATGGTCTATTCGGTGGGTTTCCACCGTTTGGATCTCATAAAGCTCGGGAAACGCGACTCTCGCACGGGGAAACGAATGTACTTCACCCGATGCCTTAGCAAAGAACGAATGCGAGAAATATACGGCTGCGTCATGCATGGACTTAATCTAGGACACGTTGCCCCGCACATCTGAGCCCAAGAAATGACAAAGCCCCCAGGAAGGGGGCTTGAACGCGACTCAGGCTGACTTGTCATCGCCGTTGCCCAAGTCGGCTACGCTGGGCGGACCTTTGCGTAGTCTCGAATGCCCGATGCCGGAGCAGAGCGGGAACGATTTCACTATGGGCTGTGCCTGCGCTTACGTCAAGGCCCCTGAATTCAACCGTCAATCTTCCGCATCCTCCAGGCGGGCCTGTTCGATCAGGACCGGGTAGACGTAACCGGCTCCGAAGTCCCTTTCGAGCACGTAGACCCCTTCCACCCGCACTCGGTCACCCGGATCGGCGGTCTGTTGGCTGGTGAGGGTAATGAAGTCGCCGGGCTCGCCGGTGCCGTCCACCAGTCGCAGGAAATTACGGCCCATGATGTCCTTGTTGACCTGCGCGATGATGCCTTCCAGGCGCACCGTCTCGCCCTCAAGCTCTTCCGGTGCCTGATTCAGGGCTTCCACGCTGTGGATCTCGTTCGCGGCAACGGCCGTGACCAGCAGGCCCGCAGCCAGCGGCAGGGCCAGCAGGATGTGGCGGATTCGGATCATGAAGTTCTCCTTTGCGGATCGGGTTCGGGCGGCGCGCCATCTTCGTTCCCGACGGCGGGCGTGTTGCGCCGACGGGCGCGGAAGAAGTCGCGCAGCTGGGTCGCGGCGCGTTCGGCCAGCACGCCGCCGGTGACCGCCACGCGGTGGTTGTGGGCCGGATGGTGGATCAGGTCGATGGCACTGCCGGTGGCCCCGGTGCGTGGATCGGCCGCCGCGTACACCAGCCGCGCCACCCGGGCGTGGATGATGGCGCCGGCGCACATGGAACAGGGCTCCAGGGTCACGTAGAGGGTGGTGCCGGGGAGGCGGTAGTTGCCCACACGCTCCCCGGCCGCGCGCAGGGCGCGGATCTCGGCGTGCGCGGTGGCGTCACGGCTGGCGATGGGTGCGTTGTGGGCCGCCGCGAGGGCGTTGCCTTCGGCATCCACCAGCACCGCGCCTACGGGCACCTCGCCGGCTGCGGCTGCGGCCTCGGCCTGTGCGAGCGCCTGTTCCATCCAGCGCACGTCATCCTGCTCGCTCATGCGGCGCTGGCGGGCGCGGGCTCGTCCAGCGCCCGTTCGATGGCGCTGGCCAGATCCTGCGGGCGCCGCGTGGGGGCGAAGCGCCGGATCACGCGGCCGTCCCGCCCCACCAGAAACTTGGTAAAGTTCCATTTGATCCGCTGCGTGCCCAGGGCACCGGGGCCGGCCGTCTTGAGGTGGCGGAACAGCGGGTCGGCGTCCTCCCCGTTCACCTCGATGCGGGCGAACACCGGGAAGCTCACGCCAAAGCGCAGACCGCAGACCCGGATGGAGTCGGCATCGCCCGGCTCCTGGCGACCGAACTGGTTGCAGGGGAACCCCAGCACCCGGAAGCCGCGTTCGCCATAGCGATCCTGCAGCGCCTGCAGCCCTTCGTACTGCGGGGTGAAGCCGCATTGCGAGGCGACGTTGACGATCAGCAGCACCTCGCCGCGGTACTCGCCGAGCCGCTGCCGCCCGCCGTCGGCGCGGGTCACTTCGAAGTCATACACCGTGGCTTGCGGGTCGGCCATTATCCGTCCGCCTCCTGTCGCGCGAAGGATTGGAGTTCCGCCTCGAGGTCCGTGAGGCTGGCCGCCATGCCGCGGGACAGGGCGGCCACCAGGGCCCGGGGCGAGCGTTGTTGCAGGGCTTCGGTGGCCTCGAAATGCGCCAGCTCGGTCCGATCAGCACCACCCAGCCGGGTCCGCAGCCCCACGCGTGCGGCATCGCGGCCGCTGTGCGTATCCAGGTCACCGTACAGGGCCGTGACCAGCACGTGCAGTTCCACCACCGGTTGCCCGGCCGCCCGCGCGGCGCGGGCGTCGTCCACCAGAACCACGGCGCCGTCGCCACGGGTCCAGCGTTCGCGCAGCAGCTGTTCCACCTGTTCCGCCGGACGCAGGAACCATTCGTTGTAGTAGTCCGATTCGTACTCGTGCGGCCCCAGGCGGTACACCAGCCCCTTCTCGGCATAGGCGGGGGCCACTCGCACCGAGCCCAGCTCCACCGCCACGGGCGCCCCGGCATCGGCTGCGGGCGGCCCGGTGTCTTCCGGCAGTTCCAGCAGGAACCACGCCCGCTCCACCGGTTCGCGTTCGGCCAGCAGGCCGCAGCCCCCCAGCAGGAATGCGGCCAGCACCGCCAGCAGTAGCGCCCGTGTCATCAGCGTTCCTCTCCCCGGTTGTCCCGGTCCATGATACTGCGCGGCGGCGGCGCCCCGAACAGGGTGCCCGCCGGATTGCGCCGCACGTCTTCCGAAAGGCTGCGCAGGCTGCGCGTGGTGCTCTGCAGCTCTTCCAGGGTCTCCGCCAGTTTCGCCTCGTTCACTTCCACGCCGCGATCCAGGCGTTCCACCATACCCTCGATCCGGGCCACCAGCTCGCCGATCTCGGCCTGTTCCGCGGTGCGCCTCAGCTGACGCATGGTCTCGCGGGTCTCGCCCGGGAGGGCCTGCGTATCGGGATGGTCGAGGAGATTCTCGACGGATTCCATGATGCGCTCGGCGCTGGTGGCCGTAGTCTCCAGTTCGCCGATCAGGTCGTCCGCCCGTCCGGCGATGCCCTCCACGTCGATGCTCGACACGGTGTCGTCGAGATTGACCAGCAGGCTGTTGAGATTCCCCACCACGCCCTCGATATCGATATCGTCGATGCGTTCCAGCAGCTTCTCGGCATACTCAATGAACTGCATCGTGATGCTGGGCGCCGACGGCAGATAGGCATACTCCGGATCCCAGGGGTGGTCCAGCGGCGGGTGTTCCGCGGGATCGGCGAAGTCCGCCTCCAGGTAGTTCATGCCGGTGATGCCCTGGGCCGCCATGCGCACCCGCAGCCCGGCCTCGACCAGCTGCTCCAGGACATCGTCCTCGAACAGGGCTTCCTGCGGCGTGGTCGCAAAACGGTCCGGCCACAGGCGTGCGCGCACCAGCACGTAGCGCTTGCGTTCCGCCGGGGGAACATCCTGTTCGTACTCCACCGAGGTGAAGCCCAGCCGGGTGACCTCGCCGATCTGGACCCCGCGGAATTTCACCGGGGCGCCGACCTCCAGTCCCTGCACCGACGAATCCATGTACGTCTCGATCATCATCGACGGTCGGAAGAAATTCCCCGCCGTCGCAATCAGCAGGATGATCACCAGCGCGGCGAGCCCGCCGAGGATGAACAGGCCCAGCCGGAAATGCTGTCGGGCACTCATGCGGAGGTCTCCTCGCCGTTGGCTGCTTCGTCCTGGTCGCCGCCCAGAAAGCGCCGCACCCAGGGGTGTGTCGACTCCTCGCGCAGGCGTCGCGGATCCCCGTCGGCGACGATGCCCCGGGTTTCCTTGTCGAGCATAATCACGCGGTCGGCGATGGCAAAAATGCTCGCGAGCTCGTGGCTCACGATCACGATGGTCATGCCCAGGCTGCGCGCGAGCCGCCGGATCAGCCGATCCAGCTCGCGCGAGGTAATCGGATCCAGCCCGGCCGAGGGTTCATCCAGGAACAGTACCGAGGGGTCGAGCGCCATGGCCCGCGCGATCGCGGCCCGTTTCTGCATGCCGCCGGAGATCTCCGAGGGCATGAAATCCGCGAACGCGCCCAGCCCCACCAGCTGCAGCTTCGCGCGAGCCACAGCGTCCATCGCCGGACGCGGCAGAGCGGTGTGAACCTCCAGCGGCAGGCGCACGTTTTCCAGCAGGGTCATGGACCCGAACAGCGCCCCCATCTGATACATCACCCCCATGCCCCGCAGGATGGCCTCGAAACGCTCGCCGTCGGCGTGGGCAATATCCGCGTCGCCGATCCAGATCCTTCCGGCCTGCGGGGTATACAGCCCGATCATGTGCTTGAGCAGCGTGCTCTTGCCACTCCCGGAGCCCCCGAGGATCACGAAGATCTCGCCACGGCGGACCTCGAAGTTCAGATCCCGCATCAGCACGAAATCGTCGAAGCCCATGGTCAGGCCTTCCACCCGGATCACCGGATCCGTATCGGACTGCGCCATGCCTCACACCCCCAGGTGATAGAACAGGACCGCGAACAGGCCGTCGAACACCACAATCAGGATGATCGCCGTAACCACCGCACTGGTGGTGGAGCCGCCCACCGCCGCCGCGCCGTTGCCGGTCTGCAGGCCGCGCAGGCAGCCAACGCTGGCCACCAGCAGGCCGAACACCCCGGCCTTGAACAATCCGGAGAACAGATCCGAAAGCGACACCGCGCCGGTCACCTGGTTGAGAAACGCAACCCACGGGATGCCGAAGCCCTGCAGCACCAGCGCCGCACCCAGCAGGCCGATCAGATTGGCGTACAGCGCCAGCAGCGGCGCGACCAGGATGCCCGCCAGCACCTTGGGCACCACCAGGAAGCGCACCGGATCCAGAGCCATGGTCTGCAGGGCATTCACCTCCTCGTTCACCTTCATGGTCCCGATCTCGGCGGCGAACGCCGCCCCCGAGCGCCCCGCCAGCAGGATCGCCATCATCAGCGGGCCCAGCTCGCGGAACAGCGACACCGCGACCAGGTTGGCCACGAAGATCTCCGCGCCGAACTGACGCATCGCGATCGCCGACTGGAACGCCAGGATCACGCCCATCAGGAAGGCGATCAAAGAGACGATCGGCAGCGCCTGGAACCCGGCAACCTCGGCCACGCGAAAGGTATCGCCCCAGCGTACCTGCCGCGGATGGCGCAGCGCCGCCCACAGGGCACGGCCCAGTTCGCCGATGAACGCCATCTGCTCCCAGCCCGCGCGTCCCACCTGTCCGACCGCGTTCGTCCAGCGGCTGCGCCAGTCGCTGCGGCCCTCACCGCGCGCGGGCGTCACCGCATCCAGCTCACGATACGGAGCCAGCTGCTCCTCGACCATGCGTGTGGCGCCGACCAGCTCCAGCGTCACCCCCCCGGCCGCGGCATCGCGTTCCAGCGCGTGCAGCAGGGCGGCCCCGGCGCCGTCACAATAGCTCAGGCCGGTGACATCCACGGGCAGGGTCCCGGCCCCCGCCTCGCGCGCCAGCAGGCGCACGCGATCGCGCAGCGGGCCCCAGGACCGTTCCACCGCGGCGGTGTCCAGGCTGCCCGACAGGCGCAGACCGGGGGACGGCCCGTCTGTGGCATCATGTTGGAAGGCTGGCCGCTGGGCCCCTGACGCTGTGTCCATGCCGTTTTCCCGACTCGTGCGCGACCATGGTAGCCGCGCCGGAGCGCAGGGGACACTCTGCAGATACAGGGGAACCATCCGGCCGCTACAAACTCTTCTGCAACTCCCCCATAACGCGAGAACGCCATGTCTTCGGGAACGGACGCCCTGCAGCGGGTGGAACAGGCCCTGAACCAGATCCTGCTCGGCAAGCCCCGCGCCATCCGTCTGGCGCTCACCTGCCTGCTGGCCAACGGCCATCTGCTGATCGAGGACCTGCCCGGCGTGGGCAAGACCACGCTGGCGCACGCACTGGCGTGCGCGATGAATCTGGACTATCGCCGGGTCCAGTTCACCAGCGACCTGCTCCCGGGTGACGTGCTGGGCGTGTCGGTGTTCGAACAGGGCAGCGGCGAATTCCGCTTCCATCCCGGACCGATCTTCACCCAGGTGCTGCTGGCCGACGAGGTCAACCGCGCACCGCCGAAGACCCAGAGCGCCCTGCTGGAAGCCATGGAAGAACGCCAGGCCAGCGTGGAAGGCGCGACCCGCGACCTGCCCGAGCCGTTCTTCGTGATCGCCACCCAGAACCCCGAGGAGCAGGTCGGCACGCATCCGCTGCCGGAGTCGCAGCTGGACCGCTTTCTGATGCGCATCGAACTCGGCTACCCCGACCCAAGGGCCGAGCGCGCCCTGCTGGAACGCCGCGGGGACACCGGCCACCCGGCCCCGGACACCATGGCCACGCCGGAACAGCTGGCCCAGTGGCAGGCGTCCGTGGATGCCGTGCACGCCGATTCCAAGGTGCTCGACTATCTCCAGGAGCTGGTGGCTGCCAGCCGCGATACCGCCCGCTTTGCCCACGGCCTGTCGCCGCGTGCCGGCGTGGGCCTGCTGCGCGCGGCACGTGCCCACGCGTTTCTCGACGCGCGCGACTACATCACCCCCGACGACATCGCCCGGGTCCTGCCGGCGGTGGCCGGCCACCGCGTGCGCGCCCGCGAGCCGCAGGATCCCGGCCGCACCGTGGAGGCCCTGCTGGAATGCGTGCCCAGCCGCTGAATCACCGGCGACGCCTGCGCGGCGCCTGGCAGCGCCTGCGCGACGACGCGATCCGCTGGATCAACCGCCGCCACGCGCACGATGGCGAGCAGGCGCGGCTGGGGCGCGACCGCATCTACATCCTGCCCACCCGCGCCGGTTACACCCTGCTCGGGATCATCCTGATCATGCTGCTGGGCTCGATCAATTACGCCAACAACATGGCGTTCCTGCTGACCTTCCTGCTGGCCGGGATCGGGCACAACGCCATCTGGTACACCCATCGCAACCTGCTGGGACTGGAGATTCGCCCGCTGCCGATCGCCCCGGTGTTCGCCGGGAGCGCGCCCGAAGCGCAACTGCGACTTCATGAAACCGACGGCCGGGGGCGCGAAGCCATTACCGTGCGGGTCGGTGCACACGCTTGCGAACCGGTCGCGATCCCCGCGGGTGGCCGGAGCGATGCCCGCATCGTGCTGCCGGCCGTGCCGCGCGGGGTCTACCGCCTGCCGCGCCAGCGCGTGGACACGCGCTTCCCGCTGGGGGTCCTGGAGGCCTGGAGCTGGCTCAATCTGGACGCCGAGATCCTGGTCTATCCGTCGCCCGTGGACCCGGGCCGGGCCCTGGCCGGACACGGCGACGGCGACGAGGACACCGGCGCCCGCGGACAGTCCGAGGAACCGCCCGACCACATCCGGCCCTACCGCCCCGGCGATCCGCCCGGCCGCATCATCTGGAAGGCCTATGCCCGCAGCGGCAAGCTGCACGTGCGCGAAAGCCCCGGCGGGGTACAGGACGACCTCTGGTTCGACTACGACGCACTGCCCCACGGCGACACCGAGACCCGCCTGTCGATGCTCTGCCATCAGGTGCTGGAGGCCCATGCGCAGGAGCGCGTCTGGGGCCTGCGTCTGCCGGGCCAGCGCATCGACCCCGGCCAGGGCCCGGAACATCGTGACCACTGCCTGCAGGCACTCGCGCGTTTTCGCACCGCCCCGGCACCCCTGCCGCTGGAGGACGGAGCATGAGGGAGGGCTGGCTCACCCGCCCGGGCCCGCCGCGCGACGAACTGCGCGGGCTGGGCATCGCGCTGATCGCCCTGCCCGTGGCCGCGCTGCCGCACGCCTGGTACCAGCCGGCCTGGGTGACCCTGCTGATGGCCCTGGCCGTGCTGCTGCGCGGCTGGGTGCACTGGCGCGGGACCCGCGCGCCCTCGCTGTGGGTGATGAGCCTCCTCGCCCTGGGGGCCGGCGCCATGACCCTGGCACATTACGGCACCCTGTTCGGCCAGGAGGCCGGCAGCGCGCTGCTGCTGGTGATGATCGCCCTGAAGCTGCTGGAGGCGCGCAGCCGACGCGACGTGGTCATTGCGCTGTTTCTGGGTTATTTCGTCATCGTCACCACGTATTTCTTCGACCAGGCCTTCTGGATCGGGCTGTGGTCGCTGCTGGGGGCGCTGCTGCTGACCGCGGCCCTGGTGCAGCTGCACGCCGCCCGCCCGCTGACGCCGGGTTATCTGGCCCGCCGCGCCGGGACCATGCTGGTGCACGCCCTGCCGTTCATGCTCATCCTGTTCATCGTCTTCCCGCGCATCGAAGGGCCGCTCTGGGGCGATCGCGAGGACCGGGACAACACCGCGCAGACCGGCCTGTCCGACGAGATGAACCCCGGCGACATGGCCGAACTGCTGCAGGACGAAACCGTCGCCGCCCGGGTCGAATTCGACGGCGAGATCCCGCCGACCCGCGCACAATACTGGCGGAGCATGGTGATGACCGACTTCGACGGCCGCCAGTGGCGGGCCGATCGCGGAGATTCTTCGATCGAGCCGCCCGCGGTGGAGGGCGATACCGTCGACTACACCGTCACGCTGGAGCCCACGCGTTCCCGCTACCTGCCGGTTCTGGAATATCCCGCCCGCCTGCCCGACGATGCCGAGCTGCGCGCGAACCA
Source organism: Thioalkalivibrio sp. ALE19 (assembly GCF_000428605.1). Lineage (NCBI taxonomy): Bacteria > Pseudomonadati > Pseudomonadota > Gammaproteobacteria > Chromatiales > Ectothiorhodospiraceae > Thioalkalivibrio > Thioalkalivibrio sp. ALE19. The sequence goes on along the minus strand of NZ_AUAG01000020.1, from coordinate 7,752 downwards.
TCAGGTCATCCGCGACCAGCGCATCACCGGACGCATCCAGTACACTGCCAGCGCCGATCTGACGCGCCCCCCGGGCAGCGACGCCAACGTCCCCGCCCTGGACCCCGAGACCCGCGAGCGGGCCCTGGCGCTGCCCCCGGGCGCCGCGCCGCAGGCCCGCGCCCAGGCCGGGCTCTGGACGGCCACGCACGACGACCCGCGCGCCATCATTGAAACCGCCCTGGCGCGTTTCTCCGGCGAACCCTACCGCTACACCCTGCAGCCACCGCAGACGACGGGCGATCACACTGATGCGTTCCTTTTCGATACCCACGCCGGCTACTGCGAACACTACGCCTCGGCGTTCGCGGTGCTGATGCGGGCGGCGGGCATCCCCGCGCGGGTAGTCACCGGCTATCACGGAGGCGAGTGGCGCGAACGCGGTGGCTATCTGCGCCTGCGCAATGCCGACGCCCATGCCTGGAACGAGGTCTGGATCGACGGCGAGGGCTGGCGGCGGGTCGACCCCACCGCGGCGATCGCGCCCGAGCGCATCGAGCAGGGACTGCAGGGCCTGTCACCCTCCGAGGGCGAGCAGACGCCGGACTTCCTGCGCCGCGAGGGCCTCTCCTGGCTGCAGCAGGCGCGTTTCGAGCTGCAGGACTGGCGGGAGTTCATCGGCTTTCGCTGGGAGACCTGGGTACTGGCCTTCACCCCCGAGCGTCAGCAGCGGCTGTTCGAGCGCTTTGGCCTGGACCCGCGCGACTGGCGCAGCGTGCTGATCGCGCTGGGGGTCAGCTTCGGCACCCTGGCCGCCGGGGTCGCGCTGTGGCTGCTGCTGCGCGGACGCGAGCGCCGGGATCCGGCGCAGCGCGCCCTGTACCGGCTGTCCCGGCGCCTGCGCGGTGCGGGCCTGGCGCACCAGCCGCACGAGAGCGTGGATGCCTGGGTGCGGCGCGTGGCGGCCGCGCGCCCGCAGGACCGCGAAGCCCTGGAGGCCTTCGCCCGGCACTACAACGCCCTGCGCTTCGCGCCGCTGGACAGACAGGGACGGCATGAACAGCGCCAGGCCCTGAAGGCCACCCTCGCCCGCATCCCGCGGCGGCGGCCGGCCACGGACACGGACGCGGAAACGCCTGCCGACACCCGGCCCTGAGCGGGGCTCCGGGTCAGCAGCGGGGGGTCAGCGGGATCAGAAGGTATTGGCCACCGAGGCCACGCCCGGCGCCCGCGAGCGCACCAGGCGTTCGACCACATTCTTGAGATCCAGGGTGGAACGCGGGCAGCCGACGCAGGCCCCCTTCAGGCGCACGCGCACGGTGCGCCCGTCCAGCTCGACGAACTCGATGTCGCCGCCATCCTGCATCATGATGCGCCGCGCCTCCTCGATGGCCTCGCGCACCGCGTCCTCGTCGATGGGGCCGTCGGCCGGCACGTCGGCCTGTTCCCGGGCCGCATGGGTCTGGGCCCGGTCCAGGCGCAGCGCCAGCTCCGGATCGAGCTCCTCGATCGCGTCCAGCTCTTCCTCGCTGTAGACGTGATCGGGGTCGTCCTTCAGCAGGTGCGACACGTCCACCATGACCTGTGCGTTGTCGGGACGCGTTTGATCTCCCGCCATGATCCGGCCTCCGCTAGCTCGCAGTGCGGTCAGTATAGCAACGCCGCGCGCGATCACGTCGCGAGGCCTCACCGGCTCCCCGGATTCCGCAGGCCCCGGCGCGGGCCAGCGCAGGCGCATGCGCGACCGGCGCAGGTCGTCCGCATCCACCCGCCCCGGGTACAGCCACAGGGTCCCCGGGCGCCCCCCACCAGCGGGGCGATAGCGCAGCACCACACGGGTCGCGAACACCCGGGTGTCCGGCAGGATCTCGATATCGTGAATGCGTTCCTGGCGCAGGCCCTCGGCGGTGGCCAGCCACCAGCGCCCGTGCGCGGTGCAGCCCAGCCAGTCGAAGTGCGGCTGGCGGCCACGCCGGGACCAGCCGAACGCGGCCGCCACCAGGACGCCCGCCGCCGGCCATGTCCACCACACGCCGTAGACCAGCGCGTACAGCACGACCGCGGTGCTCAGCAGCACCTGACCGGCGAGGATCCGGCGCGCGAGCCCCGGATCAGGGTGCAGGCGCAGCCGCAGCGGCGGCGCGGATGAGCGGGGCAAGCCGGGCTATCCCGGCATCCGCGGTGGTCTGGCGGCCCATGACCACCTCGTAGAGCACGTTGTCGGGATAATCCAGCAGCCGTTCGAAGGCATCGCGACCCTCCTGGTCCAGTTGCGCATATCCCTGCGCGAGAAACTCCCCGAGCAGCCAGTCATTCTCCAGCATGCCGCGACGGCAGCGCCATCGAGTGCGGCTGTCGGGTTCCGTCACAGTGACCTCTTCAGCATGGTGCGGCGGATGTCGCTGATCGCCTTCGCCGGATTGAGGCCCTTGGGACAGACCTGGGTGCAGTTCATGATGGTGTGACAGCGGTACAGCTTCCAGGCATCGTCCAGCCGCTCCAGCCGGTGCTCGGTCGCCTCGTCGCGGGTGTCCTTGATGAAGCGCGCGGCCTGCAGCAGCGCGGCGGGGCCGAGGAACTTGTCCGGGTTCCACCAGTACGACGGGCAGGCCGCCGAACAGCAGCCGCACAGGATGCACTCGTACAGCCCGTCCAGCTCGTCGCGGTCGGCCGGGTCCTGCTTGCGCTCCACCTCGGGCTCCGGGCTGTCGTTCACCAGCCAGGGCTCGGCCGCGCGATACTGGTCCCAGAAATTGGTCATGTCCACGATCAGATCGCGGATCACCGGCATCCCCGGGAACGGACGCAGGGTCACCGGGGTATCCAGCTCCTCCAGCGGCGTCACGCAGGCCAGTCCGTTGGTGCCATTGATGTTCATGCCGTCGGAACCGCAGACCCCGTGCTGACAGGAACGCCGGAAACCCAGCGAGTCGTCCTGCTCCTTCAGCAGCAGCAGGGCATCCAGCAGCATCATCCCCGGCTCCACCTGCTCGTCGGGCAGGGTGAAACGCTGCATCTTCGGTAGCGTGTCGGTCTCCGGGTTGAAGCGGTAGATCGAGAATTCCATCAGTAGGTGCGCTCCTTCGGCGGGAACGAGGCCACGGTATTCGGCCGGGTCCGCACCGGCTTGTAGTCGAGGCTGTCGTCCTCCAGCGAATACAGGCTGTGCCGCAGCCACTGCCGGTCGTCGCGCTCGGGGAAATCGATGCGCGAATGCGCGCCCCGGCTCTCCTCGCGCCCCAGCGCGGAGCGGATGGTGGCGATCGCGCAGTCCATCAGGTTCTCCAGCTCCATCGCTTCCACCCGCGCGGTGTTGAACGTGGGGGTGTGGTCATGGATCACCGCGTGGTCCAGGCGTCGGCGCAGCTCGCGCACCTTCTCCACGCCCTCGCGCATCACCTCGTCGGTGCGGAACACCGAACAGTGGTCCTCCATCACCTTGCGCAGTTCGCGCTTGAGCCCGTCCACCGACTCGATCTCGCCGGTGCCCGAATCCCGCCGATCCCAGCGGGCGAGCCGCGCCATGGCCGCCTCCACCGCGGATTCGTCCAGCGGACGGTGATAACGGTTCTCCTCGAGGTATTCGAGGATGTGATTGGCCGCGGCGCGGCCGAACACCAGGATGTCCAGCAGCGAGTTCCCACCCAGCCGGTTCGCCCCGTGGACCGACACGCAGGCGGCCTCGCCCGCGGCGTAGAGCCCCGGCACCGGGTCCTCGGGCGAGTCCTTGACCGGCGCGACCACCTGCCCGTCGCGGTTGGTGGGGATCCCGCCCATGCTGTAGTGACAGGTCGGGAACACCGGGATCGGCGCGTCGATCGGATCCACGTTGAGAAAGGTCTGGCTGGCCTCGCGGATCCCCGGCAGGCGCTGCATGATGGTGTCCGCGCCCAGATGGCGCAGGTCGAGGAACACGTGATCGGCGTTGCGCCCGCAGCCGCGGCCTTCGCGCACCTCGGTGGCGATCGCGCGCGAGACCACGTCGCGCGAGGCCAGGTCCTTCGCGTTCGGCGCATAGCGCTCCATGAAGCGCTCGCCGTCCGAATTGACCAGGTAGCCGCCCTCGCCGCGCGCACCCTCGGTGATCAGCATCCCGCGCCCGGCGATCCCGGTGGGGTGGAACTGTACGAACTCCATATCCTCCAGCGGGATCCCCGCGCGCAGGGCCATCGCCATGCCGTCGCCGGTGTTGATCAGCGCATTGGTGGTGGTGCGGAACAGCTGCCCCGCCCCGCCGGTGGCGATCAGCGTGGTCTTGGCCTCGATCACGATCGGCTCGCCGCTGAGGATCTCGAACGCCAGCACCCCCAGCACGTGGCCCTCGGCATCGCGCAGCAGGTCCACCGCGAAATATTCGTCGAAGAAATGGGTGCGCGCGCGCAGGTTCTGCTGGTACAGCGAGTGCAGGATCGCATGGCCGGTGCGGTCGGCGGCGGCACAGGTGCGCGCGGCCTGGTCCTGGCCGAAGTTCTGGCTCTGCCCGCCGAACGCACGCTGGTAGATATTGCCGTTGTCCAGGCGCGAGAACGGCACGCCGAAGTGGTCCAGCTCGTAGACCACCCTGGAGGCGGCGCGACACATGTATTCGATCGCGTCCTGGTCGCCGAGGTAGTCGGAACCCTTCACCGTGTCGAACATGTGCCAGTGCCAGGAGTCGGGCAGCACGTTGGCCAGCGCGGCGTTCACCCCGCCCTGGGCCGCCACGGTGTGCGAGCGCGTGGGGAACACCTTGGACACCACGGCCACCTTGGCCTCGGCGTTGGACAGCTGCAGAGCCGCGCGCAGGCCGGCCCCGCCGGCCCCGATGATGAGGGCGTCGAACTTGCGCCGGGTCACGTTCATGAGAGCCATGCCTTGAACAGGATTGCGAAGGCCCACAGGCCAAGGACCAGCAGGCCGGTGGCCGACAGGGTCAGCACCGTCAGACGGGTGCCGAAGGGATGGACGTAATCCATGATCACGTCGCGCAGGCCGATCCAGGCGTGCAGCAGCAGGGACAGCACGCCCAGCGCCGTCAGCAGGCCCACCAGCGGATGCCCGACAAAAGCGAGCCAGCGGGCATGATCGGCCGGCGCAAAGAAGATGAAATAGCCCAGCATCAGAACGCTGAACACGCCCAGATACACCGCGGTGATCCGCTGCAGCAGCCAGGCGCGCTGTCCGCTCAGGAGTCTCACAGCCACAGCCCTCCCCAGACGATCAGGGTGGCGACGATCCCCGCGATCAGGGCCTGGCGCGCGGTGCGCAACGACCCCTCGCGGTCCTCGCCAATCCCGAACTCCATCGCCAGATAGCGGATGCCCGCGAAAAGATGATGCAGCAGCCACCACAGGACACCCAGCAGCACCAGCAGGCCCAGCGGGTGACCGACCCAGCCGGCCACGCGGGCGAAACCCTCGGGCCCGGACAGCGAGAGCTGCAGCAGCCACAACAGCACGGGGATCGCGAGAATCAGCAGCACGCCGGTCACGCGGTGCAGGATGGAAACCACCGCGTTGAGCGGGAAGCGGATCCTGCGCAGATCCAGAAAGACGGGTCGAGCCGGCGGCCGGGCCATGGAACCTCTCGCGCGGATGGGCGACATAAGGGATCCTGACACCCGACACGGCGTTCGTCTACTATCGGGCCGCCAGGGAAATGCCGCCCCCGCGGCCACAGGAGATGCGTGATGCGCGAAGACTGGAAGAAACACCTTGTCGATTCCGGTGCCGAATTCGAGGGCGACGAGCTCGTCCACTACGGCAACCCGGAGCGTGAACGGCAGATGGCCGTCAACGGCGATGTCATCTGCGACCTTTCCCATCGCGGGCTGCTGGAGATCCGCGGTGCCGATGCCACCGAATTCCTCCAGGGCCAGTTCGGCAACGATATCCGGCAGGTGGACGAGCGGCACGCCCAGCTGTCCAGTTACGCCAGCCCCAAGGGCCGCACCTATGCGGTGTTCCGTGTCCTGCGCACTCAGGACGGCTATCTGCTGGAGATGCCGGCGGATCGCGTGGAGCCGGTCGCCAAACGACTGCAGATGTTCGTCCTGCGCTCCGACGTGATCATCGAGCAGGCCGGCGACAGCCGCATCCGCTTCGGCCTGTCCGGTCCGGATGCCGAGAAGGAGCTGCAGGACGCCCTGGGCGCCTGTCCCGCGGAGATCCACGAGGTCGTGGAAAAGGACGGGGTGACGGCGGTGCGCGTGCACGGCGTGCACCCGCGTTTCGAACTGTTCGGCGGCTTCGACGCGATGCGTCGGCTGTGGGACGCCCTCAACGTGCGCGGCGCCCCGGTGGGCCCGCACGAATGGCAGCTGCTGGACATCCTCGCCGGGATCCCGAGCGTGTTCGAGGCCACCACCGAGATGTTCGTGCCGCAGATGCTGAACCTGCATGCCCTGGGCGCGATCAGCTTCGACAAGGGCTGCTATCCGGGGCAGGAGGTGGTCGCGCGCATGCACTACCTCGGCAAGCTCAAGCGGCGCATGTTCCGCCTGGCGATCCAGGATGGCGAACCCCCGACACCGGGCATGCCGGTATTCCGCGCCGATGGCAACCCGGATCAGGCCGATGGCGAACTGGTGGCCGCCGAACTGCACCCCGACGGCCAGTACTCCGCACTGGCGGTGCTCAAGGTGGACGCGGCCGAGGCCGAACTGCGCTGCGGCGCCCCGGACGGCGCGCCGGTGACGCTGTGCGACCTCCCCTACGACGTTCCCGAAGGGGCCTGACGCATGCGCTTTCTGTTCTTCTTCTTTGTCCTCATCCTGCTGGCGCTGTGGGCGGCGTTCTTCAGCCGCCCCAACAATCCGACCCTGTCCAACTGGCTGTACGCCCTGGCCGGGGTGCTGGCGATCCTGTTCCTGATCGGCTACCTCCGACTCGACGGGGTGATATAGCCCCTCGGGACACCCGTACCCCATGCCCTCTTGTTTTTTGTTGGGGTCATGGATGGGTACACACACAAAAAGGCCCCGCCGGTTACGACCGACGGGGCCTTTTTGCGAGGTGTTTGGTGGAGCGGAGGAGGATCGAACTCCCGACCTTCGCGTTGCGAACGCGACGCTCTCCCAGCTGAGCTACCGCCCCTCGAGATGCTGCGCATTCTAGCAGGGACCCGAGCCCACGGGAACCCCGGCGACCATCCGGGTGCTCCCGGGACCGGATCGCATTTCGGCAACGGGTGCCGCAATCCGTGCGCCGTTTCGCGTGCGGCAGGACAGGCAGCCGCCTAGAATGAGATCCCTGATCGAGTCATTTGCCACAGCTCATGAACGCGCATCTTCCCTTGATGACTGGCCCCATACCCCTTCGCCGGAGCCCGGAATGAGCCTCTCCGTGCGTATCCTGGGCGCCAGCGGCGGCATCGGGCCGGGCCGCCGCACCACTTCCATCCTGATCGACCGGGACATCCTGATCGACGCCGGCAGCGGCGTGGGCGATCTCGAGCTCGAGGAACTGCAGGCCATTCGCCACGTCTTCCTGACGCACTCGCACCTCGACCACGTGGCATTCCTGCCACTGCTGATCGACACGGTATTCCGGGTGGATGCCCCCCCCGGTCACGGTGCACGCCCTGCCGGAGACCCTGGAAGCCCTGCAGCGCCACATCTTCAACTGGGTGATCTGGCCCGATTTCACTGCCCTGCCGTCGCCCGAGCAGCCGGCGCTGCGCTTTCGTCCGCTGGGTGCCGGCGAGCAGATGGACATCGACGGACGCTCCGTCACGGCCCTTCCCGCGATGCACACCGTCCCGGCGGTAGGGTATTCGGTGAGCCGGCCGGATGCC
>NZ_AUAG01000019.1:40000-84373 GCF_000428605.1 Thioalkalivibrio sp. ALE19 | reverse complement strand
GGCACCGAGATGGTGATGCCGGGCGACAACGTGAAGATGACGGTGTCGCTGATCAGCCCGATCGCCATGGAAGACGGTCTGCGTTTCGCGATTCGCGAAGGCGGCCGCACCGTGGGCGCCGGCGTCGTCTCCAAGATTATCGAGTAAAGATCCATGGCTAATCAGCGTATTCGAATTCGGCTCAAGGCCTTTGACCACCGTCTCATTGACCGGTCAGCGGCCGAAATCGTGGAAACAGCGAAGCGGACGGGGGCGCGGGTCAAGGGCCCCATTCCGCTGCCGACCAAGCGGGAGTCGTACACGGTGCTGACCTCCCCGCATGTCAACAAGGACGCGCGGGATCAGTACGAGCTGCGTACCCACAAGCGCCTGATGGACATTATGGATCCCACGGACAAGACGGTGGACGCGTTGATGAAGCTGGACCTGGCCGCTGGGGTCAATGTTCAGATTCGACTTAACTAAGCGGAAACTTTCTGTCATAATATTGGGCTTTCCGTGGCCCGGCGTTCGGCGCCGGGCCACGACTTTGGGGCGCAGGGCCGCGCCAGCGATTACGAAGGGGTTGGAAAATGGCTCTTGGACTCATTGGTCGCAAGCTTGGAATGACGCGCGTGTTCACCGAAGAGGGCGCGTCGGTGCCGGTCACGGTGCTCGAGGTGGACAATAATCGCGTGGTCCAGGTGAAGCGTGCCGACAGCGATGGCTACGACGCGGTGCAGGTCACGGCCGGCTCGCGCAAGCCGCAGCGGGTGAACCGCGCGGCGAGCGGGCACTTCGCCAGGGCCGAAGTTGAACCCGGGCGGGGGCTCTGGGAGTTCCGCCTCGATGGTGAAGACGCCGAGGGCCTGAGCCCGGGCGACGCGATGACCGTCGATCGGTTCGAAGAGGGCCAGATGGTCGACGTGACCGCGCAGAGCAAGGGCAAGGGTTTCCAGGGGACGGTGAAGCGGCACAATTTTCGCACCCAGGACGCTACCCATGGTAACTCGCTGGCCCATCGGGCGCCGGGATCGATCGGGCAGAACCAGAGCCCGGGTCGGGTGTTCAAGGGCAAGAAGATGGCGGGCCAGATGGGCGCCGAGCGAAAGACCATTCAGAATCTCAGTGTGGTCCGGGTCGATGCGGATCGCGGACTGCTGCTGGTCAAGGGTGCCGTTCCCGGTCCGTCCAGCGCGGACGTGATGATCCGGCCGGCAGTCAAGGCGAAGGGTTGATAACGATGCAGATGACAACAGCCGATACCGGGGCCAGTGTGGAGCTTTCGTCCGCCTGCTTCGAACGCGAGTTCAATGACTCGCTGGTTCACCAGGCCGTGGTGGCGCAATTGGCGGCCGCCCGCCGCGGTACCCGCGCACAGAAGACTCGTTCGCAGGTTTCCGGCGGTGGCATCAAGCCGTTCCGCCAGAAGGGGACCGGCCGTGCCCGTGCGGGGACGATCCGCAGCCCGCTGTGGATTGGTGGCGGCAAGGTGTTTGCGGCCCGCACGCGGGATTTCTCGCAGAAGCTGAATCGGAAGATGTATCGCGCTGCGCTGGCGTCGATCCTTTCCGAGCTGGTGCGGCAGGAGCGGCTGAAGGTCGTTTCCAGCTTCAGCGTGGATAGCGGCAAGACGCGTGATGGCGTCGCCGCGCTGCGTCAGCTCGGGATGGAGTCCGGTCTCGTCGTGCTCGATGCCGAGGATGAGCGGACCGACCGGGCATTGAGGAACGTGCCGCGCGTGGATGTGGCGACCCTGGGCGAGATCGGTCCGGCCAATCTCGTCGGAGCCGAAACCGTGGTGATGACCGAAGCGACCGTGCGCCGGATCGAGGAGTGGTTGGCATGAATGGCCGTCTGATGCAGGTAATCCAGGGCCCGGTGGTGTCGGAAAAAGCGACGATGGCCGGGGAGGTCGGGCAATACGTGTTCAAGGTGCTGCCCGATGCAAGCAAGGCCGAGGTGAAGGCTGCCGTCGAGCAGCTCTTCGAGGTGCGCGTGGAAGGCGTGCGCACGCTGCGGCAGCAGGGCAAGACCAAGCGGTTCGGTCGTCAGTTCGGACGGCGGAATCACTGGAAAAAGGCCTATGTGTCGCTGGCCCCGGGCGAAAGCATTGACATGGGTGAAGGGGAGCAGCTCTGATCATGGCTATTATCAAGACCAACCCCACGTCGGCCGGTCGGCGGCACACGGTGCAGATTCGCGGAGACGGTCTGCATCGAGGCGAACCATATCCGGGCCTGGTCGAAAAGAAGCAGCGGACCGGCGGGCGCAACAACACCGGCCGCATCACCTCGCGGCATATCGGCGGCGGGCACAAGCAGCGCTACCGTACGGTCGACTTCAAGCGGACGAAGGACAATATCCCGGCTCGCGTTGAGCGGCTGGAATACGATCCGAACCGCAGTGCTCACCTGGCGCTTCTGCTGTATCGCGATGGCGAACGTCGGTATATCATTGCGCCGCGCGGGCTGAAGGTCGGGGATACCGTTTCGAGCGGCTCGCAGGCACCGATCCGGCCCGGCAACGCCATGGCGCTGCGGTCCATTCCGGTGGGCACCACAGTGCACGGCATTGAGCTGAAGCCTGGCAAGGGCGCGCAGCTGGTGCGCTCGGCCGGTGGCAGCGCGCAGGTGGTGGCCCGAGAAGGGCAGCTGGCAACGGTCCGGCTCGCGTCCGGAGAGATGCGCCGCATTCAGTCCGAGTGCCGGGCCGTGGTCGGCGAAGTCGGACACTCCGAGCATTCCCTGCGCAAATTTGGCAAGGCCGGCGCACGTCGCTGGCAGGGCAAGCGCCCGACGGTCCGCGGTACGGCGATGAACCCGGTCGACCATCCGCATGGGGGCGGTGAAGGCCGCAACTTCGGTCGCCATCCGGTAACCCCGTGGGGGCGCCCGACCAAGGGCTTCAAGACCCGTAACAACAAACGTACCGACCGCATGATTGTGCGTCGGCGCAAGAAGTAACGGAGCACGAGCATGCCGCGTTCACTGAAGAAAGGCCCGTTCGTTGACCATCACCTGCGCCAGAAGGTGGAAGTGGCGGCGGAAAAGAACGACCGTCGTCCGATCAAGACCTGGTCCCGGCGTTCGATGATCATTCCGCAGATGGTGGGTCTCACCATCGCGGTGCATAACGGGCGGCAGCATGTCCCGGTGCTCATCAACGAGAACATGGTTGGCCACAAGTTGGGCGAATTCGCCGCGACCCGGACCTTCAAGGGTCACATCGCCAACAAGAAATCGCGCTGAGGACGGTTTGATGGAAACGATCGCAAAACTCCGGTTCGCGCGGATGTCGCCGCAAAAGGCGCGGCTGATTGCTGACCAGGTTCGCGGCATGCCGGTGGAAAAGGCGCTGAACGAACTCACGTTCAGCCGCAAGAAACCGGCGGCCATCGTCAAGAAGGTGCTGGAATCGGCCATCGCGAACGCCGAAAACAACGACGGCGCCGACATTGACGAACTGCGCGTGTCGCGGATCCAGGTCGACGAAGGGCCGGTGCTGAAGCGCATGCAGGCCCGCGCGAAGGGCCGCGGCAACCGTATTCTTAAGCGCACGAGCCACGTGATCGTGGGTGTCAGCGAGAAGGGGGCGAAGTAAGCATGGGTAACAAGGTACATCCGACCGGCATTCGCCTCGGCATCTCGCGCCCGTGGTCCGCCACTTGGTATGCGGACGGCGAGGATTTCGGTGATACGCTGAACAACGACATCCAGCTGCGGGAGTTCCTCCTGAAGCGGCTGAGCCATGCGTCCGTGAGCCGTGTCATCATCGAGCGCCCCGCGAAAGCGGCGCACATCACGATTCAGACGGCACGTCCGGGTATTGTGATTGGCAAGAAGGGCGAGGACATCGAGAAGCTGCGCCGCGAAGTGGCGCGCGAGACGGGTCTGGACCAGGGTTCGGTCAAGATCAACATCGAGGAGGTCCGCAAGCCCGAAATCGAGGCCCAGCTGGTGGCCGAAGGTATCGCCCAGCAGCTGGAGCGCCGCATCATGTTCCGTCGGGCGATGAAGCGGGCGGTGGGCAACGCGGTGCGCCTGGGGGCGGAAGGCATCAAGGTGCATGTTTCCGGTCGCCTGAATGGCGCCGAAATCGCCCGGTCCGAGTGGTATCGGGAGGGTCGTGTTCCGCTGCATACGCTCCGGGCGGATATCGACTACGGATTCGCCGAGGCGCGAACGACTTACGGAATCATCGGCGTGAAGGTCTGGATCTTCAAGGGTGAGGTCTTCAGCCTGGAGCCCACCGAAGGCCGCCGCGCCGCGGCCAACGCGAGCTAGGACATAAGCCATGTTGCAGCCAAAAAGAACCAAGTTCAGGAAGCAGTTCAAGGGGCGCAACCGCGGTATGGCGTCCGTGGGCGCCAAGGTGAGCTTCGGCGAGTACGGGCTCCAGGCGGTCGAGCGCGGTCGGGTGAACGCCCGGCAGATCGAAGCCGCGCGGCGGGCGATGGTCCGTCACATCAAGCGCGGCGGCAAGATCTGGATTCGGGTGTTCCCCGACGTTCCGGTAACCAGCAAGCCCCTGGAAGTCCGCATGGGCAAAGGCAAGGGCGGCGTCGAGTACTGGGTATGCAAGGTCCAGCCGGGCCGCATGCTTTACGAGATGGAAGGGGTCAACGAGGATGTCGCGCGCGAGGCGTTTCGACTCGCCGCTGCGAAGCTCCCCGTCAAGACCGTGTTTACGCGTCGGCAGGTGATGTGATGAAAACGTCCGAACTCAGGAACAAGTCCGATCAGGAACTCGGCAGCGAGCTCGAGGCCCTGTACAAGGAACAGTTCGGTCTGCGCATGCAGCAGGCCGTCGGGCAGCTTTCGCGTCCCGACCGCATGAAAACCGTGCGGCGCGATATCGCCCGGATCAAGACGCTGATGAACGAACGCAGAACGGCGGGTTAACGAAGATGAACCAGGAAACGACGAAAACCCAGCGCTCCGTTGTGGGTCGCGTGGTCAGCGACAAGATGGACAAGACCCGCACGGTCGTGGTTGAACGGCGCGTTCGGCACCCGCTGTATGGCAAGTTCATTCGCCGGTCGACGAAGCTCCGCGTCCATGACGAAGAGAACGTGTCGAAGGAAGGCGATCGCGTACGGGTTCGGGAGTGCCGGCCCATGTCGAAACAGAAGCGCTTTGCCCTGATCGAAGTGGTCGGGCGCGACGCGCTGTGAACCGGATCCCGGGAGAACATCCATGATTCAGATGCAGACCGTCCTTGAAGCCGCCGACAATTCCGGCGCGCGCCGCATGCAGTGCATCAAGGTCCTGGGCGGATCCCATCGGCGTTATGCGCGGATCGGGGACGTCATCAAGGTGTCCGTCAAGGACGCCATTCCCCGGGGCAAGGTCAAGAAGGGCGACGTGTACAATGCCGTGGTCGTGCGTACCGCATCCGGTGTTCGTCGTTCCGATGGTTCGGTGATCCGGTTCGACCGTAATGCGGCGGTGCTGCTGAACAGCCAGTACCAGCCGGTCGGGACCCGTATCTTTGGCCCGGTGACCCGTGAACTGCGTGGAGAGAATTACATGAAGATCATTTCTCTCGCGCCGGAAGTGCTTTGAGGACGTCATGAAAAAGATTCGCAAGGGTGACGATGTCGTCGTGATCGCCGGTAAGGACAAGGGCCGGCGCGGCACGGTGATCAAGGTGCAGGACGACAAGGTCCTGGTGCAGAACATCAACATGGCGAAGAAACATCAGAAACCGAATCCCCAGCAGGGCGTCAGCGGCGGCATCATTGAGAAGGAGATGCCCATGCATATTTCGAACGTCATGCTGTACAACCCGGCGACCGCCAAGGGCGACCGGGTCGGGATTCGCACGCTGGAAGATGGCCGAAAGGTTCGGGTTTATCGCTCGAACGACGAGGTCGTGGACGCTTAACTGCAGGAATATCGGTTTATGGAACGCTTGAAAGAAGATTACGAGTCCAGGATCAAGCCGGCCCTGCAGGAGCAGTTCGGTTACGGCAACGTCATGGAGATCCCGCAGGTCACCAAGGTCACCCTGAACATGGGTCTTGGAGACGCGGTTGCTGACAAGAAGGTCATCGAGCACGCGATGGGTGACATGACCGCCATCGCGGGGCAGAAGCCGGTCGTGACCCGGGCGCGCAAATCCATTGCCGGATTCAAGATCCGCGACGGGTATCCGATCGGCTGCAAGGTGACGTTGCGGCGCCGCCAGATGTACGAGTTTCTGGATCGTCTGATCAACATCGCGCTGCCTCGTGTGCGCGATTTCCGCGGCTTCAGCCCGAAGGCGTTTGACGGCCGCGGTAATTACACCCTCGGGGTGAAGGAACAGATCATCTTTCCGGAGATCGATTACGACCGCGTCGATCGCCTCCGGGGGATGGACATTACGATTACGACCAGCGCCAAGACGGACGCGGAAGCCCGGGCTCTCCTGGAGGCCTTCAACTTCCCCTTCCGGCAGTAAAGAGGTAAGAGGAATGGCCAAGGTATCGATGGTCCAGCGTGAGCGTAAGCGTGAACGCCTGGCGAAGAAGCACGCCGAGAAACGGCAGGAACTCAAGGCGATTCTCGTCGACGAGAACCGGTCTGGCGAGGAACGTCTGGAGGCGATGAACAAGCTGCAGAAGCTGCCGCGTGACTCCAGTCCCGTGCGGCAGAAGAATCGCTGTGCCGTGACCGGTCGGCCGAAGGGTTACTATCGCCGGTTTGGCCTGGGCCGAAACAAGCTTCGCGAGTACGCCATGAAGGGCGAGATTCCGGGGCTGCGCAAGGCGAGCTGGTAAGGAGAAACCGCCATGATGACCGATCCGATCGCCGACATGCTCACCCGGCTGCGCAATGCACAGCGCGCCGACAAGGAGCAGGTGTCGATCCCGTATAGCAAGAACAAGGAAGCGATTCTGCGTGTGTTCGCGGACGAGGGCTTCATCGCCGATTACCGCTCGGAAGGCGAAGGTGCTCGCAAGGTGTTGATCGCCACCCTGAAATATTTCCAGGGCCAGCCGGTGATCGAAACCGTACAGCGCATCTCGCGGCCGGGGCTGCGGATTTACCGCGGCAAAAACGAGCTGCCCCGCATCAATGCCGGTCTGGGTGTGGCCGTGATCTCCACGCCGCGCGGCGTGATGAGCGATCGCGCCGCACGCGAGATCGGTCAGGGCGGCGAAGTGCTCTGCAAGATCTACTGAGGACGATTCGATGTCTCGCATTGCAAATCTGCCGCTGGAGCTGCCCAACGGGGTGTCCCTCGATCAACAGGGCGACCGCATCACGGTCAAGGGGCCCAAGGGGGAGATTTCCCTCTCCGTCCCCGAGACCGTGCTGGTCTCCGTCGAGGACAATACCGTGAACGTTCAGCCCAGCGAGAAGGCGAAGACCTACGCGATGGCCGGAACCATTCGGTCGCTGCTCGGCAATCATGTCCATGGCGTCAGCCAGGGCTTCGAAATCGTGCTGGAGCTGGTCGGGGTTGGATACCGGGCACAGGTTCAGGGGAAGGACCTGAATCTGACCCTCGGATTTTCACATCCGATCGACTTCTCGATTCCGGAGGGCGTGACCGTCGAGGCGCGTTCGCCCACCGAAATCGCGGTGCAGGGGCATGATCGTCAGAGCGTCGGCCAGGTGGCCGCCGATATCCGCGCGCTGCGTCCCCCGGAGCCCTACAAGGGCAAGGGCGTGAAGTACAAGGACGAGCGTATCCAGCGCAAAGAAGCCAAGAAGAAGTAGGTAGGCACCAGTGGACAAGAAACAGGCCAGAATCAAGCGGGCACGTCGGGCGCGGTACAAGATTCGCGAGCAGGGCGTTCACCGTCTCTGTATCCATCGCACGCCGCGGCACATGTATGCACAGCTCATCGCCCCCAATGGCGACAATGTGGTGGCCGCGGCCTCCACGGTCGAGAAGGACCTGCGTGATGCGGGTACCTACACCGGGAATGCGGATGCTGCCGCGCGCGTGGGTCAGAAGATTGCCGAGCGTGCGCGCCAGGCGGGTATCCAGGAAGTCGCATTCGACCGTTCCGGCTTCCGCTTCCATGGTCGGGTGAAAGCCCTGGCCGATGCTGCCCGCGAGGGCGGGCTCCAGTTCTAGCAGACGGACCCAGCGGAGATAACAATGGCACGTAATGATGTAAGTGAAGCCACCGATGGGCTCCAGGAAAAGCTGATCGGCGTCAACCGAGTCGCCAAGGTCGTCAAGGGCGGCCGGCAGTTCCGGTTCGCCGCGCTGACCGTGGTGGGCGATGGCGAAGGCCGTGTCGGCTTCGGTTATGGCAAGGCGCGCGAGGTCCCGCAGGCGATTCAGAAGGCGATGCAACAGGCGCGCCTCGAGATGCGGGATGTGGCGTTGCAGGAGGGCACCCTGCACTACGCCGTGAACGGACGCCACGGGGCGGCGAAGGTCTACATGCAGCCGGCATCCGAGGGTACCGGTATCATCGCCGGTGGCGCGATGCGCGCGGTCCTGGAGGTCGCGGGCGTCAAAAACGTGCTGGCGAAATGTGTCGGATCCCGCAACCCCATCAACGTGGTGCAGGCGACAATCAACGGACTGGCCATGGTGAACTCGCCCGAACTGATCGCGGCGAAACGCGGCAAGTCGGTCGAAGACGTGAAGAGCTGATCATGAGCAAACTCAAAGTCAAACTCGTGCGCAGTCCGGCGAATCGGATCCGCAGCCACAAGGCGACGGTTCGGGGGCTCGGCCTGCGCAGGATGCACAGTACCTCGGTGATCGAGGCGACGCCCGAGAATCTGGGGATGGTGCGCAAGGTGCGCTATCTCCTGGACGTAGAGGAAGTCTGAAATGCGACTGAATGAGATTGCGAGTCCGCAGGGTGCCCGTAAGGCCGGGAAACGGGTCGGTCGCGGTATCGGCTCCGGCCTGGGAAAGACCGGCGGACGTGGCCATAAAGGGCAGAAGTCTCGCTCCGGCGGGTTCACCAAGACCGGCTTTGAGGGTGGCCAGATGCCCCTGCAGCGTCGGCTGCCCAAGGTCGGCTTCCGCTCGCGTCGCCAGGCCGAAACGGCCGAAGTGCGCCTGAACGAACTGAACCGCGTTGGCGGCGAGGTCAGTCTGGAGACGCTGAAGCAGGCGGGTGTGATCCCGGCTGAGGCGCGTGCGGCGAAGATCTTTGCCTCGGGCGAGGTGTCCGGCGCGGTCACCGTCCGTGGTGTCCGGGTCTCCAGGGGTGCGCGCGCGGCGATCGAGGCCGCGGGCGGCAGCGTCGAGGTCTGATAATGGCGCGCGGACCGGCAGCCCGAGCGGGTGGTGGAGGCGGACTGACCGGCTTCACCGAGTTGCGCAAACGCCTGCTGTTCGTGCTGGGCGCGCTGGTGGTTTATCGGATCGGGACGTTCATTCCGGTGCCGGGCATCAATCCGGTTGCGGTTCAGCAGTTCTTTGAACAGCAAAGCGGCACCATCCTGGACATGTTCAACATGTTCTCCGGTGGTGCGCTGGAGCGACTGTCGGTCTTCGCGCTTGGCGTGATGCCGTATATCTCGGCGGCCATCATTATGCAGCTTCTGGCCGCGGTGGTGCCGTCTCTGCAGCAGCTGAAAAAGGAAGGGGAAGCCGGCCGCCGAAAGATCACCCAGTACACCCGGTATGGCACCGTGGTGCTGGCTCTGTTTCAGAGTATCGGGATCGGTATCGCGCTGAACGGGCAGACCATACAGGGCATGCCCATGGCGCTGAATCCGGGTCCGATCTTCATCTTTACGGTGGTTGTGTCGCTCGTTACGGGAACGCTGTTCCTCATGTGGCTGGGTGAACAGATCACGGAACGGGGCATTGGCAACGGCATTTCGATCATTATCTTCGCCGGGATCGTGGCGGGGCTGCCGGGCGCGATTGGCGGAACCCTGGAACTGGCGCGGACGGGCGAACTGGCTGCTGCCTTCGTGGTGATCCTGCTGATCCTGGCCCTGGCGGTGACCGCGTTCGTGGTCTTCGTGGAGCGCGGCCAGCGGCGAATCACGATCAACTATGCCAAACGGCAGGTGGGTCGCAAGATGGTGGGTGGACAGTCGTCCCACCTTCCGTTGAAGCTGAACATGGCGGGGGTGATCCCGCCGATCTTCGCGTCGAGTATCATCCTCTTCCCGTCGACGCTGGGTCAGTGGTTCGGACAGGCCGAAGGGATGGACTGGCTGCGGGAGATCTCGACCACGCTGGCGCCCGGACAGCCGTTGTACGTGGGCTTTTATGCCGCGGCGATCATATTTTTCTGTTTCTTCTATACCGCGCTGGTATTCAATTCGCGGGATACGGCGGAGAACCTGAAAAAACAGGGTGCGTTCATCCCCGGGATCCGTCCCGGTGTGCAGACGGAACGCTACATTGACGGGGTGATGACCCGGCTGACAGCGGTGGGCGCGGTGTACATCACCGCAGTGTGTCTGCTGCCCGAGTTCCTCATCCTGTACTGGAACGTGCCGTTCTACTTCGGCGGTACGTCGCTGCTGATCATCGTGATCGTGGTCATGGACTTCATGGCGCAGCTGCAGTCGCACCTGGTATCGCATCAGTATGAAGGCCTGATGAAGAAGGCGAATCTCAAGGGTTTCGGCGGGACCGGGATCCGCTAGCACAGGAGAAGGAAAATGAAGGTACGCGCATCCGTTAAGCCGATTTGCCGCAACTGCAAGGTGGTGCGTCGCAACGGGACCGTCCGTGTGATCTGTACGGAAGCCCGTCACAAGCAGCGCCAGGGCTGAGCTTGGCCGCTGACCGAAACGCTGATACTATAGTCGGCTTTGCCGAATCTTGATGGAGAAGTTGGATGGCTCGCGTCGCTGGAATCAATATTCCTGATCAGAAGCATACGGTGATCGCACTGACGTCGATCTATGGCATTGGTCCCACGCGTGCCCGGCATATCTGCGATTCCGCCGGGGTGCGTCCGGAGATGAAGGTGAGGGATCTCACCGATGCCGAGGTGGATGCGCTGCGGGCCGAGGTCGACAAGTTCCCAGTTGAAGGGGACCTGCGGCGCGAGATCAGCATGAACATCAAGCGGCTGATGGATCTCGGTTGCTACCGGGGCGTGCGACATCGTCGCGGCCTTCCGCTGCGCGGGCAGCAGACGCAGACCAACGCGCGCACCCGCAAGGGCCCGCGGCGTCCGATTCGCAAGTAACACGACTGGGAATACAGGTTAATGGCACAAGCGCAGACCCGGACCAAGAAAAAGGTCCGCAAGAACATCGCCGAGGGCGTCGCGCATGTCTATGCGACGTTCAACAACACGATCATCACCATCACCGATCGCCAGGGCAATGCGATCAGCTGGGCGACGTCCGGGGGGTCCGGCTTTCGCGGTTCACGCAAGTCGACGCCCTTTGCCGCGCAGGTGGCGGCCGAGCGCGCCGGCAATGCGGCGGCGGAGCACGGGGTGAAGAACCTGGACGTCGAGGTCCGCGGCCCGGGGCCGGGGCGCGAGTCGGCGGTGCGTGCGCTGAATAACGCGGGTTTCAAGATCACGAACATCAGTGACGTGACACCGATCCCGCACAATGGTTGCCGGCCGCCCAAGAAGCGGCGCGTCTGAGGCTGGAGTCGAATTATGGGTCGTTATATTGGACCGAAGTGCAAACTGAGTCGTCGCGAGGGTGCCGATCTCGGTCTGAAGAGCCGGGCGCGCGCACTCGAGACGAAGTGCAAGCTGGATCAGCCGCCGGGGCAGCATGGCGAACGCCGCACGCGGCTTTCGGATTATGCGGTCCAGCTGCGGGAGAAGCAGAAGCTGCGCCGGACGTACGGTGTGCAGGAAAAGCAGTTTCGTAACTACTACCACAAGGCTGCGCAACGAAAGGGTTCGACCGGCGAGAATCTCCTGAAGCTCCTCGAAGGCCGTCTGGATAACGTGGTCTATCGCATGGGCTTCGGCTCGACGCGCTCCGAGGCGCGCCAGCTGGTGGCGCATCGCGCGATTCTGGTCAATGGCCGGGTTGTGAACGTGGCGGCCTATCAGGTCCAGCCGGCGGATGTCGTCAGTGTTCGCGAGAAGGCCCGCAAGCAGGTTCGGATCCAGGATTCGATGACCCTGGCCGAGCAGAGCGGTCTGCCCGAGTGGGTGGAGGTCGACAGCAGCAAATTCGAGGGCACCTTCAAGGCGGTGCCGGATCGTGCGGATCTGCCGGCCGATATCAACGAGTCGCTCGTCGTCGAGCTTTATTCGAAGTAACCGCCAGCGGGCATTTCGCCGGGAGCATCAATGCAAGCCAACGAACTGGTCAACAAGCAGCAGATCGAGGTCGAGTCCGAGGCGCGGAATCAGTCGCGCGTGGCGCTCGAGCCGCTGGAGCGGGGATTCGGGCACACGCTCGGCAATGCGCTGCGGCGGGTGCTGCTGTCTTCGATCCCGGGTGCGGCGATCGTCGAAGCCCGCATCGAGGGCGTGCTGCACGAGTACACGACCATTGAGGGTGTGCAGGAAGACGTCGTGGACATCCTGCTTAACCTGAAGGGTGTGGCGCTGCGCATGCATGCGCGGGATGAGTCGACGCTCACGCTGAAGAAAAAAGGGCCGTGTACCGTGACCGCCGCGGACATCCAGGTGGACCATGACGTGGAAGTGGTCAATCCGGAGCACGTAATCGCCACCATCAACAAGGACGTTGAGCTGGACATGACGCTGACGGCGCGGACGGGGGAAGGCTACGAGCCGGTCACCGCACGCCAGAGTGGCGGGGAGACGGACGAGACCGGGATTGGTCGTCTGCAGCTGGACGCGACGTTCAGTCCGATTCGGCGTGTGGCGTATCGGGTGGAAAGCGCCCGCCTGGCCCAGCGTACGGACATGGATCGGCTGGTGCTGGAGCTGGAAACGAACGGGGCCATCGCTCCGGACGATGCCGTTCGGCAGGCAGCGACGATCCTTCAGGGGCAACTTGCGCCGTTCGTCGATCTGCAGGAAGAGGCCGCCGAAACCGCGACCGGTGGTGCCAGCGCGGTGGATCCGGTGCTGCTGCGCCCGGTGGACGAGCTGGAGCTGACGGTGCGCTCGGCGAACTGCCTGAAGGCCGAGAACCTGTACTACATCGGTGATCTGGTCCAGCGTACGGAAGTGGAACTGCTGCGTGCCCCGAATCTCGGCAAGAAGTCGCTGACCGAGATCAAGGATACGCTGGCGACCCACGGGCTGTCCCTGGGCATGCGGCTGGAAAACTGGCCGCCGCCGGGTCTGCGGGACGAGAACGAGTAATCAGTGGGCGTCACACGCCAATAGCATTCAGAGGATAGTCCAATGCGTCATCGTCATTCCGGCCGGCAGCTCGGCCGCAACAGTTCGCACCGCAAGGCCACCATGCAGGCGCTGACGAATGCGCTGTTTCGGCACGAACTGATCAAGACCACGCTGCCCAAGGCGAAGGAGCTTCGCCGGGTAGCCGAGCCGTTGATCACCCTGTCGAAGAATGACAGCGTGCATGCGCGGCGCGAGGCCTTCTCCCGCCTGCGGGACAAGGAAACCGTGGGCAAGCTGTTTACCCAGCTGGGCCCGCGTTACCAGGAACGTCCCGGGGGGTATCTGCGTATCCTCAAGTGCGGCTTCCGCGCAGGAGACAATGCGCCGATGGCCTACGTGGAGCTGGTGGACCGTCCGATGCCGGACGAGGAAGAGGCAGCCTGACGCCACGTCGGCCGTCGCTGTGAGAAGAGGCCGCCCTTCGGGGCGGCCTTTTTTCGTTTCGGGGGGGTAGTCTGGTCCGCGGCCCGAGTTTGCGCCGGCCGCGTCAGGCAGGGGCATCCTCGGTGGTGGGCCAGGGTGTGAGCATCGGGCCGAGGAAGTGGCCGGTATGGCTTGCGGGGGTGGCCGCGACGGTTTCGGGTGTTCCGGCGACGATCAGCTGCCCGCCCCCGCTGCCGCCCTCGGGTCCGATGTCGACCAGCCAGTCGGCCGTCTTGATGACGTCCAGGTTGTGTTCGATGACCACGATGGTGTTGCCGTGGTCGCGCAGGCGATGGAGGACGCGAAGCAGCTGGGCGATATCCTCGAAGTGGAGACCCGTGGTGGGTTCGTCGAGGATGTAGAGGGTCTTGCCGGTGTCGCGTTTGGACAGTTCGCGGGCGAGCTTGATGCGCTGGGCTTCGCCGCCGGAGAGGGTGGTGGCGTTCTGCCCGAGCTGGATGTAGGAAAGCCCGACCTCCATCAGCATTTCGAGCTTGCGATGGATAACGGGGACCGGCTGGAAGAAGTCCAGCGCTTCTTCGACGGTCATCTCCAGGACTTCGTGGATGTTCTTCCCCTTGTAACGAACCTCGAGGGTCTCGCGGTTGTAGCGCTGGCCGCGGCATACGTCGCAGGGCACGTAGACGTCGGGGAGGAAATGCATCTCGACCTTGATGACGCCATCACCCTGGCAGGCCTCGCAGCGGCCCCCGCGCACGTTGAAGGAAAACCGGCCGGGCTTGTAACCGCGTGAACGGGCCTCGGCGGTGGCGGCGAACAGCTCCCGGATGGGGGTGAACAGGCCGGTGTAGGTCGCGGGGTTGGATCGTGGCGTGCGGCCGATCGGGCTCTGGTCGATGTCGACCACCTTGTCGATCCGTTCGAGCCCTTCGATGCGGTCGTGTTCGGCGACCGGATGCCGCGCGTTGTGCAGGGTGTTGGCGGCGGCGGGATACAGGGTGGCATTGACCAGGGTGGACTTTCCGGAGCCGGAGACCCCGGTCACGCAGGTGAACAGCCCCAGCGGGAATTCAAAGTCGCCGCCGCGCAGATTGTTGCCGCGCGCGCCGCGAACCCGAAGCGTATGGTCCGGATCGGCGGCGTGGCGCTGTTCGGGGATCGCGATACTGCGCCGCCCGGAGAGGTAGGCGCCGGTCAGGGAATCTTCGCTGGCGGCGATCTCGGCCGGCGTGCCCGCGGCCACGACTTCGCCGCCATGGCGGCCGGCCCCGGGCCCGATGTCGAGGACATGATCGGCTTCGCGGATGGCGTCCTCGTCATGCTCCACCACGATGACCGTGTTGCCGAGGTCGCGCAGGCTGGCCAGGGTGTTGAGCAGGCGCGCGTTGTCCCGCTGGTGCAGGCCGATGGAGGGTTCGTCGAGGATGTACATCACGCCGACCAGTGCCGAGCCGATCTGTGACGCCAGGCGGATGCGCTGGGCCTCGCCACCGGAGAGGGTTTCGGCGGAACGGTCCAGCGTCAGGTAGTCCAGGCCGACATCCACCAGGAAACCGAGCCGGGCGGCGATCTCGCGAACGATTTTTTCCGCGATGCGTGCGAACCGCCCTGGCAGCTCGAGGTCGTCGAAGAAGGCCTGGGCGCCGGCGACGCTCATGTGCGTGATCTCCGGCAGGGTGTGGTCCTTGACGAACACGTTGCGCGCGGCGGCATTGAGACGGGTGCCATGGCACGAGGGGCAGGGCTGCTCGTTGAGATAGCGCCCCAGTTCCTCGCGCACGGCCGCCGAATCGGTCTCGCGGTAACGGCGTTCGAGGTTGGGGATGATGCCTTCGAAGACCCGATGGTCGGTACGCAGGCGGCCATTCGCGGCCGGGGTGCTCAGGGGGATCTCCTCGGTGCCGGAGCCGTGCAGGATTACGGCCCGGACCTCCGCCGGCAGATCCTTCCACGGCGTCTCCACATCGAAGCCGTAATGGCGTGCCAGGCTGTTCAGGAGGCTGAAGTACCAGGCGTTGCGGCGATCCCAGCCCCGTACCGCGCCACCGGCCAGGCTGACCTCGGGCTGGGCGACCACGCGCTCGGGGTCGAAATACTGGTGCACGCCCAGGCCGTCACAGGTGGGGCAGGCACCGGCGGGATTGTTGAAGGAGAACAGGCGCGGTTCCAGTTCGCGCAGCGCATAGCCGCACACCGGGCAGGCGAAGCGGGCCGAGAAGGTCATCGGTTCGCGTTCCGGCTCGTCCATCCAGGCGACCAGCGCCAGGCCGTCGGCCAGCTCGGTCGCGGTCTCGAAGGATTCGGCCAGGCGCTGCCGCAGGTCCTCGCGGACCTTGAAGCGGTCGATGACGATCTCGATGTTGTGCTTGCGTTTGGGGTCCAGCTCGGGCAGGGCGTCCAGTTCGTGGATCTCGCCGTTGATGCGCGCACGCAGATACCCGTGGGCACGCATGGATTCCAGCAGCTTGTGGTGTTCGCCCTTGCGGTCGCGCACCACCGGCGCCAGCAGCATCAGCTTCTCGCCTTCGGGCATCTCCAGTACCTGGTCGACCATCTGCGAGATGGTCTGTGCGGCCAGGGTCTCGCCGTGATCCGGACAGCGCGGCTCGCCGGCGCGGGCGAACAGCAGGCGCAGGTAGTCATAGATCTCGGTGATGGTGCCGACGGTCGAGCGGGGGTTGTGCGAGGTGCTTTTCTGCTCGATGGAGATGGCCGGGGACAGACCGTCGATCTGGTCGACATCCGGTTTTTCCATCATCGACAGGAACTGTCGCGCGTAGGTCGACAGGCTCTCGACGTAGCGTCGCTGGCCTTCCGCGAACAGGGTGTCGAAGGCCAGCGACGACTTGCCCGACCCCGAGACCCCGGTGATCACGATCAGCCGCTCGCGCGGCAGTTCGATATGCAGGTCCTTGAGGTTGTGGGTGCGGGCGCCGCGGATCTGGATGTTCTGCATCATGGGACGACGGATACTCCGGAGTCGTTGGGAAGGGCAGCCGGCGGCTGCCAGCCGGCCATGGTAACACCCGGTCACGGCCCGCCGGAGGCCCGGGGCTCTGGTAGACTCCCGTCCGCGTTCGTTCACCGGCGTGCCATGCAGGAGTCCTGACCACATGAATGCCCGCGAGTTGCGAGCCACCTCCGGACTGGCGGCCATCTACGGCGTGCGCATGGCCGGTCTGTTCCTGATCCTGCCGGTGTTCATGCTGCACGCCGACGACATCCCGGGTGCCACGCCGCTGCTCGCCGGGCTGGCGCTGGGGATCTACGGTCTGACCCAGGCGGCCCTGCAGATTCCGTTCGGTCTGCTCTCCGATCGCCTCGGCCGCAAGCCGCTCATCGCGGCCGGCCTGGGCCTGTTCGTGCTCGGCAGCCTGGTGGCGGGGCTTGCGGAGGATATCCACGGGATCATCCTCGGCCGGGCCCTGCAGGGAGCGGGTGCGGTTGCCGCGGTGGTGCTGGCGCTGACCGCCGACCTGATCGCCGAGGAACGCCGGACCCGGGCGCTGGCGGTGATCGGCCTGACCATCGGGCTCACGTTCACCGTCTCGATGGCACTGGGGCCGCTGCTCGATCGCGGCGTCGGTCTTTCCGGCATTTTCCTGGTTGCGGCGGGGCTGGGGGTGCTGGCACTGCTGATCCTCCTGTTGTGGGTCCCGTCGCCGGGTCGAACGCGCCAGCATCCGGACATGGTCCCGCAATGGGCCATGCTGCCGCGGGTGCTGGCGGACCCGGAGCTCGCGCGGCTCAATGCGGGGATCTTCATCCTGCATCTGGTGCTGGCGGCCAATTTTCTGGTGCTGCCGACGTACCTGGTGGCGGGGGCCGGCCTGCCGGCGGCCGAACACTGGGCCTTCTACCTGCCGGTGTTGCTGGCCGGCTTTGCGTTGATGCTGCCGGGGGTCATCCTCGGCGAGCGGCGCAGGCGCATGCACGGCGTGCTGCTGCTGGCGATCGCCCTGCTGGTGCTCGTGCAGACCGGCCTGGCTCTGGCTTTCCATCTTGACGGCGGCGTTTGGTGGCTGGCGCTGTTGATGGTCGGCTTTTTCGCGGCCTTCAACCTGCTGGAGGCGGGGTTGCCCGCGATGGTGTCGCGCGCAGCCCCGCTGGCCCACAAGGGCACCGCGATGGGCGGATTCGCGACCGCCCAGTTCCTCGGGATCTTTGCCGGTGGCGCGCTGGGCGGGGTGCTGCTGGGTCTGGTCGGGCCCGTGGCGGTCCTGCTGGCCAGTGTGCCGGCGCTGGTGATCTGGTTCCTGCTGGCCCGCGGGCGCAGCCCGGAGCATTACGTGACCCGGACGCTCGCGGTGCCGACGGTCTGGGAGGGGCAGCCGGGGAGGCTGCTGAGCGAACTGCGCGGCTGTCCCGGCGTGGCCGAGGTCGCGCTGTCGCCGGATGCAGGCTCGGTTTATGTGCGCCTGCATCCCGATGTGCAGGCGGACGGATCGCTGCGGGAACGCCTGGAGCGCGGCCCGGCCGGGTGAAGCCCGCGCCCGCACCGCCCGGTGACCCG
Organism: Thioalkalivibrio sp. ALE19; assembly: GCF_000428605.1. Classification (NCBI taxonomy): domain Bacteria; kingdom Pseudomonadati; phylum Pseudomonadota; class Gammaproteobacteria; order Chromatiales; family Ectothiorhodospiraceae; genus Thioalkalivibrio; species Thioalkalivibrio sp. ALE19. Next base: position 66,260 of record NZ_AUAG01000019.1, on the reverse strand, counting down.
CGTCACGCGGACGGGTTCTGTTGCGCCCGTCAGCGCCTGCTACACTATCGACTCGATTAACCCGTGCCCGACACAAGGAGTTCCCATGGCCCGCGGAGTCAACAAGGCGATCATTCTCGGCAACCTCGGTGCCGACCCCGAAAAGCGCGAAACGCCCGGCGGGGCGACCGTCACCAACTTCCGCGTGGCCACCACGGAGCAGTGGACCGACAAGCAGAGCGGGGAGCGGCGCGAAAACACCGAATGGCACCGGGTCGTGATGTTCGGTCGTCTGGCCGACATCGCCGCGCAGTATCTGTCCAAGGGCTCCCAGGTGTACATCGAGGGCCGGATCCAGACCCGCAAGTGGCAGGGGCAGGACGGTCAGGATCGCTATACCACCGAGATCGTCGCCAGTGACATGCAGCTGGTCGGTGGACGCGGCGGCGGTGGCGCCGGCGGTGCCGCTGCCGGTGGTGGCTACGGCGGCGGTTACGACCCGGGCCCCGGTGGCGGTGGCGACGGCTTCGGGGGCGGTTCGTCCTCCCCGTCGTCCGGTCCGGGCGGCTCCTTCGATGACGATGACGTCCCGTTCTAAAAGGCACATCAGCTGAGGTGGCCGACACGCAATGACCCGCAAGATCTACATCCAGACCCACGGCTGTCAGATGAACGAGTACGACTCCGACCGCATGCTGGACGCCCTGAAGGCGGACGGCGGCGCGGAGCGTACCGAGGATCCCGAACAGGCCGATGTCCTGCTGCTGAACACCTGTTCGATCCGCGAGAAGGCCCAGGAGAAGGTCTTCTCGCTGCTGGGCCGCTGGCGCGCGATCAAGGAGCGCCGGCCGGGGATGGTGATCGGGGTCGGCGGCTGTGTGGCGAGTCAGGAGGGCGAGGCCCTGCGTCAGCGCGCGCCGTACGTGGATCTGGTGTTCGGGCCGCAGACCCTGCACCGCCTGCCGGAGATGATCCGCGAGGCGCAGCGGGCGCGGGCCCCGGTGGTGGACATCTCGTTCCCCGAGATCGAGAAGTTCGACCGCCTGCCCGAACCGCAGGCCGAGGGCCCCACGGCCTTCGTCTCGGTGATGGAGGGCTGTTCCAAGTACTGTTCGTTCTGCGTGGTGCCCTATACCCGCGGTGACGAGATCTCGCGCCCCTTCGACGACGTGATCGCCGAGGTGGTGGCGCTGGCCGAGCAGGGGGTGAAGGAGATCAACCTGCTGGGGCAGAACGTCAATGCCTATCGCGGTCCGATGGAGGACGGAGACACCGCCGACCTCGCGCTGCTGATCCACTACGTGGCGGCGGTGGACGGGATCGAGCGCATCCGCTTTACCACCTCGCATCCGGTGGAGTTCTCCGACTCCCTGATCCAGGCCTTCGCCGACGAACCCAAGCTGGTCAGCCACCTGCATCTGCCGGTGCAGAGCGGTTCCGACCGGATCCTGGCGCAGATGAAGCGCGGGCACACCATCCTCGAGTACAAGGCGAAGATCCGTCGCCTGCGCGAGGCGCGCCCGGAGCTGGACCTGTCGTCGGACTTCATCGTCGGTTTCCCCGGCGAGACCGACGCCGATCACCGGGCGACCATGGACCTGATCGAGGAACTGCACTTCGATTTTTCCTTCAGCTTTATCTACAGCGCGCGTCCGGGTACGCCGGCGGCCTCGCTGCCCGACGACGTCCCCATGGCGGTGAAGAAGGCACGGCTGGCGGAGCTGCAGGCCGTCATCGAGCGGCATGGCCGCGAGCGCAACCAGTCCATGGTGGGGGGTATCGAGCCGGTACTGGTGGAGGGGCCGGCGAAGCGCAATCCGGACGAGCTGGCCGGGCGCACCGCCAACAACCGCATCGTGAATTTCCCCGCCGACCCGTCCCTGATCGGGCAGATGGTGCCGGTGGAGATCACCGAGGCCCTTGCCCACTCCCTGCGCGGGCGCCGGGTGGTCGAACCCGTTGCCGCCGCCGCGACCGCCTGAACCCGGCATGGCAAACCGACTGGATTTCACCCTGGAACCGGGCGACCAGGAGACCCTGGCACGCCTGTCCGGTCCGCTGGATGCCCACCTGCGTCTGATCGAGAACCGCCTGGGCGTCGCCGTCCACAACCGGGGGCCGCGCTTCAACCTCACCGGGCCCAGCGCCGCGGTGGATGCGGCCGGTGCGCTGATCCACGATCTGCATCGCATGGCGCAGGAGGAGCCGGTCTCCCTGGAGCAGGTCCACACCGCCCTGCAGGAAGCCAATGTCGAGGCCCTGGCCGACAGCTCATCCGACACGCCCGATCCGGTGCTGCGGCTGAAACGTGCCGCGATCCGCGGGCGCGGTCCGCGCCAGTCGCGGTATATCGCCGGGATCGGTCGCAACGACCTGACCTTCGGCATCGGCCCGGCAGGCACCGGCAAGACGTTCCTCGCGGTGGCCGCGGCGGTGGCCGCGCTGGAGCAGGACCGCGTCCAGCGCCTGGTACTGGTGCGCCCGGCGGTGGAGGCCGGCGAGCGCCTGGGATTCCTGCCCGGGGACCTGGCGCAGAAGATCGACCCCTACCTGCGGCCGATGTATGACGCCCTGTACGAGCTGATGGGATTCGACCAGACCGCGCGCCTGATGGAGCGCCAGGTAATCGAGGTCGCGCCGCTGGCCTACATGCGCGGGCGCACCCTGAACGAGGCCTTCATCATCCTCGACGAGGCGCAGAACACCACCGTCGAACAGATGAAGATGTTCCTCACCCGCATCGGCTTCGGCTCGACCGCGGTGGTCAACGGCGACGTGACCCAGGTGGACCTGCCGCGCGGGCAGCATTCCGGCCTGCGGCATGCGATCCGCATCCTCGAGGGCGTGGAGGGCGTGGGCATCCATCACTTCCGCGGCGAGGACGTGGTGCGGCATCCGCTGGTGCAGCGCATCGTGCAGGCCTACGATGCGCACGAACAGGAGGGTGGGGATGACGCTTGAGGTCGCGGTGCAGTATGCCGTCCCGCGGGCCGGGGTGCCCGCGGCGCGGCGTCTGCATGCCGCCGCGCGCGCGGCCTGGCGCGGCCAGGCCACGACCGGCGTGACCCTGCGGATCGTGGATGCCGACGAGGGGCGCGAGCTGAACCGGGCCTTTCGTGGTCGCGACAGGGCCACCAACGTGCTGTCGTTCCCGGTGCCGGAGGACATGCCGCTCCCGCCGGAGGCCGGCCCGGGCGGTCTCGGCGATATCGTGCTGTGCGATCCGGTGCTGCAGCGCGAAGCGCGCGAGCAGGGCAAGCCGGTGGCCGACCATTACACCCACATGGTGGTGCACGGGATGCTGCATCTGCAGGGGTTCGATCATCAGGACGCTGACGAGGCGGCCGAGATGGAGGCCCTGGAAACCGCGATCCTGGCCGGCCTCGGACTTGCGGACCCGTACCGCGTGCCGGAGACCCGGTGCGCGGCCGGCGCACGGAGTGTTCATGGCACCTGAGCCCGGGGCCGCCACTGGCGGGTTGTCGCTGTGGCGGCGCCTGCTGGAGCCGCTGCTGCGCCGTCTGCGGCGCGAGCCGCGCAGCCGGCGGGAGCTGGTCGAGACCCTGCGCGGGGCGCAGGAACGCGAGCTGCTGGATCCCGAGGCGCTGACCATGCTGGAGGGCGTGCTCAATGTCGCCGACATGCAGGTGCGCGACATCATGATCCCGCGTGCGCAGATGGAAGTAGTGCGGCGCGATGCCCCGCTGTCGGAATTCCTGCCCGACGTGGTGGCGTCGGCCCATTCGCGCCTGCCGGTGGTTGGCGACCATCGCGACGAGGTGGTCGGGATCCTGCTGGCCAAGGACCTGCTGCGTTTCTTCGGGGATCCCGATGACGCCGGGTTCGACATGCAGGAGATCCTGCGCCCGGCGGTGTTCGTGCCCGAGAGCAAGCGCCTGAACGTACTGCTGAAGGAATTCCGCCTGAGCCGCAATCACATGGCCATCGTGGTCGATGAGTACGGCGGGGTGGCCGGGCTGGTGACCATCGAGGACGTGCTGGAGCAGATCGTCGGCGAGATCGAGGACGAGCACGATGTCGAGGACTATCTGACCCAGATCATGCAGCACCCCGGCGGGCGCTACACCATCAAGGCGCTGACCCCGCTGGACGAATTCAACGCCTATTTCCAGACGGCCTACGACGAGGATGCCTTCGACACCGTGGGCGGGCTGCTGCTGTCGCATTTTGCCCATGTGCCGCACCGCGGCGAGACCCTGCAGCTGGATGGCATGCAGTTTCGCGTGCTGCGTGCGGACAATCGCCGGCTGCACCTGGTGGAGATGCGTCTGGCCGAGCCCGCCGCAGGGCCGGCGGCGTCGTCCGGCCCCGGCGAATCCGGCACGGAGGTCCCGTGATGCGCGGCCTGCCACTGCCCGACCTGACCGGCCGCCGGGTCGGTGGCCTGTTGGCCTTGCTGGCCGGCGCGTTCGCGGTGCTGGCGTTCGCGCCGGTGGGGCTGTTCACCGCCGCGCCGCTGGCGCTGGCGGTGTGGTTCGGGCTGCTGGTACGGGTGCAGGGGCGGCCACGCCGTGCCGCATGGTTCGGCTGGCTGTTCGGGCTCGGCTTCTTCGGCGCCGGTACCTCCTGGATCTTCAACAGCCTGCTCGTGTTCGGGCAGGCCCCGCTGGTGGTCGCCAGCGTGATCACGGTGGCCTTCGTGCTGGTGATGGCGCTGTACCCGGCATTGTTGAGTGCGCTGGCCGCGCGCTTTCTGCCGCTGCACCGAATGGAGGGCCTGCTGGCCCTGGCCGGCGGGCTGGTGCTGCTGGAACTGGCACGTTCCTGGCTGTTCTCCGGATTCCCCTGGCTGCTGTTCGGCCATGCCACGCTGGAGACGCCGCTGGCGTCCTGGCTGCCGCTGGGTGGCGAGCTGGCGGCCAGCCTGATGGTGGCACTTATCGCCGCCGGACTGGTGCTGGCGGCCGGGCGGCGTTCGCGCGGCATCGGCGTGGGTCTGGTGGCGGGCGTGGTGGTGGTCTCCGCGGCCCTGCTGCCGTTGCAGTGGACCGAGCCCGACGGCGAGCCGGTCAGCGCGACGCTGGTGCAGGGCAACATCGAGCAGGAGCGCAAATGGGCCCCGGACGGCATCCGGCACTCGCTGGAGGTGTACCGCGAGCTGACCGCGCAGGCCGAGCCGGCGGATCTGGTGGTGTGGCCGGAAACCGCGATCCCCGCGCTGACCGGCGAGGTGGCCGGGGCGCTGGAACAGGTGGCCGCGGAGCTGCCGGGCGAGGACGCGCAGCTGGTGACCGGGCTGTTCGACGGCCACCGCGACGGGGATATCCATAACGCGATCCTGACCTACCCGGGCGGGGCGGCCTACCACAAGCGGCAGCTGGTGCCGTTCGGCGAGTACATCCCGCTGCGTGAGCAGCTGGCCTGGCTCGACCGGCTGCTGATGATCCCGATGTCCGATCTGGCCCGGGGGGAGGATGACGGTCGGATCACGCTGGCGGGGCGCACCGCCGGGGCGAGCATCTGCTACGAGTCGGCCTATGCCCGGCACATCCGCGCTGCCCTACCCGAGGCGGGCTTCCTGGTCAACGTGTCCAACGATGCGTGGTTCGGCGACAGCCTGGCCCCGGCCCAGCATCTGCAGATCGCGCGGGTGCGGGCGGTGGAGACCGGACGTCCGATGCTGCGCGCGACCAATACCGGGGTGTCCGCGCTGATCGACTTCGACGGCCGGCTGATCGACGCTTCGCCCCTGTTCGAACCGGCTACCGTGCACGGCGAGATCCGGCCACGCAGCGGCATCACCCCGGCGGCGGCGATGGGCGAGGGACCCACGGTGCTGGCCGCACTGGTGCTGGTGGTGCTGGGCGCGGCGGTCGGTCGGCGGCGGGCCGGCGCCGAAGACCGGGACTGACCGCCGCCCCGGGTCTGCTCGACTCGGGTTCACTCGACCCGGGCTGCCCCGGCACCGCGGATCTCAGCCGGCGTCGGCCTCCGGCGGCGGTCCGCGGCGAAACGCCGTGTGGTGACACTGCGCGCAGGGCGGAATGCGGCCGACCCTTTCCATGTGCAGCGGGTGGCCGCAGTGCTTGCAGACCAGTTCGCCCGGGCCGGTGATCTCGCCGGTGTGCCACTCGCCCATCACCTGCGCGCGGGCCGTCAGCTCGGTGATCTCCACCCGGGTGCGATCGGCGATGCGCTCGAGGGCGTTCTTGATGCTGGCCTCGATCAGGCCGATGTCGATGCGCAGCCAGCTGCGCCAGTCCTCGCTGCGCGCATCGATGTAGGCACCCAGGTCCTGCAGGTCGCGCTGCAGGTACTCCATCACCTCGTGGGCCTCTTCGCGCGTCAGGTCGGTGGCATTATGTACCCGGTCGCGTGCGCCCTCGAGCGCCTGGCTGATGGCCTTGCCGGTGCGTTCCTCCAGTTTCTCGAGGTCTTCGGTGACCTCGTGCAGCATGCGGTGGTAGGCATCGCTCAGGCGCGATTCGCGTTCATGCTGGTCCTCTTCCTGCCCGCCCTCGGGATTCCTGTTCTTGTCGCTCATCGGCATCACTCCGGATTGATCGGTGCTCGGAGGTACGTTAGCACGAGCATGCCCCGAAACGGGCGCGCGGCCGGGTCTTCCTGTCGCCCGTATGCAGAACGGGGCGCAGCCCCCGCCCGGGCGTGCGCCCCGTGGAGTGATCCCCCGTTCCCCGCCGACGCCTCCGCGAGCGCCGGTAACGGGGCCTGCGTCAGGTCGTCGGAGCCGCCTCCTCCGGGGGTTCGACCAGGTCGCGGTAGGCGTGCCACATGGCGTAGCCCAGCCAGGGGAACACGACGATCAGGGCCAGCAGAGCGGTGGCCACCGAGACTGCGAACAGAACGGTGATCAGCGCGGCCCAGATCAGGGTGGCGGCCGGGCTGGTGCGCAGGGCCTTCAGGCTGGTGCCCATCGCCGTCATGAGTCCGGTCCGGCGGTCCAGCAGGGTCGGGATCGTGACCACCGAGAGCGCCAGAACCACGACCGCGAGAGCGGCACCGGCGACGACCAGGCCGGCCAGCGAGATCAGTCCGCTGGTGCTGCCCAGCAGGACCGGAAGGGCCTCGTGCAGCGGGCCCAGGAGTCCGGCGTGGCCGACGTTGAGGACCCCCATCCACAGCCACACGAAGGCGGTCCAGGCCAGGAAGATCGAGGCCAGCAGGGCGGCGAAGGCCCAGATGGCACCGCCGGTTGCCTCCAGCGCGCCGAAGCCCGAGCGCAGGCCGACGGTCTCGCCCCGTTCGATGCTCCGGGCCAGGCCGTTGAGGCCGGTGGCGAGGACAGGTCCGACCAGAAGGAAGCCCGTGAGGGCGGCGACCCCGGCCCACGGCCAGGACCAGAGCACACCCATGATGACGGCTCCGATCGCGGTCACCATCAGGCCGTGCAGCAGTCCGGCCGGGGCATGCCGCAGGTCGTGCCAGCCGGCACTCAGCCAGCGCAGCGGGCGGCCGGCCTCGATCCGGCGTACGCCGGGCGTCGCCTCCTCGTACCCGTGGCGGGGGCGGATTTCGGAAAGGTCGTCCGGATAACGGCGCTGGATCAGGGAGATCATGCTGCACCTCCTTCGCATCGGTCGATGCGTCAAGGGTATGTATCCTGAAGTCTAGATGGCCGTGCGCGGCGTTGCGGTTGCGCGCGACGGAACCATTCGGCAGATCCGGGACTGTCTGGAAGGGGGGCGGGGTGACTGGTATTCTGCGCGGTTCTTCGTTCGCGGCGGCAAACAGCACAGGTGAGGCCCATGCAGGAGCATTATTCCCCGGAACAGGTGGAGACCGAGGTCCAGCGTCGCTGGGACGAGACCGGCTGTTTCCGGGCGCGGGAAGATGCCGCGGGAGAACCCTTCTACTGCCTGTCGATGTTCCCGTACCCGTCGGGCAAGCTGCACATGGGGCATGTGCGCAACTACACCATCGGCGACGTGATCGCGCGGTTCCAGCGCATGCAGGGCAGGAGCGTGCTGCAGCCGATGGGCTGGGACGCCTTCGGCCTGCCGGCGGAGAACGCGGCGATGCAGAACAATGTGCCGCCGGCGACATGGACGCGCCAGAACATCGAGCAGATGCGCACCCAGCTCCAGCGCCTGGGCTTTGCCTATGACTGGTCGCGCGAGTTCGCGACCTGCGATGCCGATTATTACCGTTGGGAGCAGTGGCTGTTCGTGCGCCTGCTGAAGAAGGGCCTGGTCTACCGTGCCCGGGCCACCGTGAACTGGGATCCGGTCGACCAGACCGTGCTCGCCAACGAGCAGGTGATCGAGGGGCGCGGCTGGCGCTCCGGCGCGCCGGTCGAGCGCCGCGAGCTGCCGCAGTGGTTCCTGCGCATCACCGACTACGCCGACGAGCTGCTGGAGGCCCTGGACGACCTGGACGGCTGGCCGGATCAGGTGCGCACCATGCAGCGCAACTGGATCGGGCGTTCCGAGGGTGTGGAGCTGGAGTTCGCGGTGGAAGGCGGCGAGCCGCTGAACGTGTTCACCACGCGCCCGGACACCCTGTTCGGCGTCAGCTACATGGCGCTCGCGCCGGAGCACCCCACGGTGCAGGCGCTGGCGCAGAACGATCCGGAACTGGCTGCGTTCGTGGACGAGTGCGGCCAGGGCGGGGTGGCCGAGGCGGACCTGGCCACAATGGAGAAGAAGGGCCGCGCGCTGGGCTTCACCGCCCGCCACCCGCTGACCGGCGAAGACATCCCGGTGTGGGTCGCCAACTTCGTGCTGATGGAATACGGCACCGGCGCGGTGATGGCGGTGCCGGCACACGACGAGCGCGACCACGAGTTCGCGACGCAATATGGCCTGCCGATCCGCCAGGTGATCGCCCCGGCCGACGGGGGCGAGTGCGACGTGCAGGTCGCCGCGTTCACCGAACCCGGCGTGCTGGTGAACTCGGGAGATTTCACCGGGCAGGACTCGGAGGCCGCGAAGGCCGCGATCGCCGATCATCTGGAGCAGGCCGGACTGGGCCGGCGCCGGCGCAACTACCGTCTGCGCGACTGGGGTATCTCGCGCCAGCGCTACTGGGGCTGCCCGATCCCGGTGATCCACTGCGACGACTGCGGGGCGGTGCCGGTGCCGGAAGAGGATCTGCCCGTGCGCCTGCCGGAGGACGTGATCCCGGACGGGGCCGGCTCGCCGCTGGCGCGCATGCCGGAATTCTACGAGGCGACCTGCCCGCAATGCGGCAAGCCGGCACGGCGCGAGACCGATACCTTCGACACCTTCTTCGAGTCCAGCTGGTACTTCGCCCGCTACGCCTGCGCCGACAACGACACGGCGATGCTCGACGAGCGCGCCGATCACTGGCTGCCGGTGGATCAGTATGTCGGCGGCATCGAGCACGCGGTACTGCACCTGCTGTATGCGCGCTTCTTCCATAAATTGCTGCGCGACGAGGGGCTGGTGGGCTCCGACGAGCCGTTCACCCGGCTGCTGACCCAGGGCATGGTGGTGGCGCCCACCTTCTACCGCGACCGCGGCGATGGCGGGAAGGACTGGATCAACCCCGCCGACGTGGAACTGGAACGCGCGGAGGATGGTTCGGTGAAGGCCGCACGCCATCGCGAAGACGGGCAGCCGGTGGCGATCGGCGGCATGGAGAAGATGTCCAAGTCGAAGAACAACGGCGTGGACCCGCAGGCGCTGATCGAGCGCTTCGGGGCCGACACCGCGCGGCTGTTCACCATGTTCGCCGCCCCGCCGGACCTGTCGCTGGAATGGTCCGACTCCGGCGTGGAGGGCGCGCAGCGTTTTATCCGCCGCCTGTGGCGCACGGTGCGCGAACATGTCGGAGGCCCGGCGGCGTCGCCGCTGGATCCCGAAAACCTGTCCGAACCGGCGGCCGAGCTGCGGCGCAAGTTGCACGACACCATCGCCAAGGTCACCGACGACATCGGTCGGCGCCAGACCTTCAATACCGCAGTCGCGGCGAACATGGAGCTGCTGAACGAGCTCGGGCGGCTGCCGGAGGATGCCGAGGGCGCCATCGCGGTCCGCCAGGAGGTGCTCGAAGGTATCGTACGCATGCTGGCTCCGATCATTCCGCACGTGACCCAGGTGCTGTGGGAGGCGCTGGGCCATGACGGGCTGGTGGCCGATACCCGCTGGCCGCAGGTCGACGAGGCCGCCCGTCAGGCCGCCCGCGAGACCCTGGCGGTGCAGGTCAATGGCAAGCGCCGCGCGGAGATCGCGGTACCGGCCGGCGCGGACCGCGAGAGCGTGGAGCGTATCGCGCGGGAGGACGAAAACGTCCAGCGCCATCTCGAGGGGCAGGGCATCGTGAAGGTGATCGTGGTCCCCGGACGCCTGGTGAATTTCGTGGTCAAGCCGCAATGACCCGGTTCCTGCCGCGTCTGCTGGCGGTGCTCGTGCTGACGGCCTCGCTGGCCGCCTGCGGGTTCCAGCTGCGCGGCACCGGGGGCTGGCCGGCGGAACTGGACCCGGTGGAGATCCGCGGCCTGCAGCCGCGCGACTCGCTGTACCAGGAACTGGCCCGGGGCCTGCGTGCCTCCGGGATCGAGATCGTGGACGAGCGCCCGGAAGAGCGGGGCGCGACCCTGGAGATCCGCTCGGTGGACGATTCGCGGCGCGCGCTGTCGGTGTCCGATCAGGCGCGGGTCAGCGAGTACGAACTGACCCGCAGTCTGCGCGTGCGTCTGCGCCCGGCCGATGGTGAAGCGATGGACCTCGAACCGCTGCGTGCGTCGCGCACTTACGTCTATGACGAGACCGCCGTACTCAGCCGCTCGGAGCGCGAGGAGGACCTGCGGGCCACCATGAACCGCGATCTGGTCGCCCTGCTGCAGCGTCGGGTGCGGGCGCTGACCCGCGAGGACGGTGACTGAGATGGCTGCCGTGGATCCGGCCCGCCTCGGCCCGCTGCTGCAGAAGGGCGTGGCCCCGCTGTACATGCTGCTGGGCGAGGAACCGCTGCAGACCATCGAGGCCGCCGATGCGATCCGGGCCGCCGCCCGTGAGCAGGGTTTCGACGAGCGCACGGTGCTGGATTTCTCCGCCCAGTCCGACTGGTCGGCCCTGGATGCGGCGCTGCGTGACCGCTCGCTGTTCGCCAGCCGCACGCTGGTGGACCTGCGTCTGGCGACCGGCAAGCCCGGGCGCGAGGGCGGGGAGAAGCTGAAGGCCTGTGCGGCGGCGCCGCAATCCGACACCGTGCTGCTGTTGCAGCTGCCGCGCCCGGACCGCGACATGCGCCGGGCCGCCTGGTTCAAGGCCATGGAGTCGGCCGCGGTGGTGGTGCATGCACGGCCGGTACCCCCGGATCGCCTGGGCGGCTGGATCCGCGAACGCCTGGCCCGCCACGGGCTGCGGATTACCGACGAGGCCCTGCAGCTGCTGGCGGCCCGGGTGGAGGGCAACCTGCTGGCGGCGCGCCAGGAGATCGAAAAGCTGGCACTGGCCGGGGTGCGGGAGATCGATCTCGAGACCCTGTCCGAGTCTACCGCGGATGCCGCGCGCTTCGACCTGTTCGGCCTGTCGGCAGCCGCCCTGCGCGGCGAGACCGGCCGCGCCCTGCGCATGCTGGAGGGGCTGCTGGACGAAGGTCAGCCGGAGCCGCTGATCCTGTGGGCGCTGGCGCGCGATGCCCGGCTGCTGGTACAGGCCCTGGAACGCCGGGCCGCCGGGGCGAACGACCGCGACGCCTTCCAGGGCAGCTTCGGCGAGCAGCAAAAGGCCCTGCGCCTGGCGGCGGGACGCCTGGACGTGGCGCGGGCGCGTGACATCCTGTGCCTGGCCGCCCGCGTGGACCGGGTGATCAAGGGGCAGGAATCCGGCAGCCCGCGGCGGCTGTTGCTAGACTTGGTGGCCCGGATCGCCGGGCAACCGCTCACCCTTTCCGTGCCCGAACTCGAGACCGTCTGAACCATGAATGCCGTGACCGACGAAGACAACGCCATCGACGCCGACCTGTTCGAGCGCATGCAGGCCCTGGGCCGCGCCGCCCGCGCGGCCTCGCGCCACATGGCCGAGGCCGAACCGGGTGCCAAGAACGCGGCGCTGCAGGCCATAGCCGAGGGGATCGCCGAGCGTCGCGCGGAGCTGGCCGAGGCCAACGAGCGCGACCTGGAGGCGGGTCGTGCCCGCGGGCTGGACGCGGCGATGCTGGACCGTCTGGCGCTGACCGATGCGCGCATCGACACCATGATCGAGGGCTGCCGGCAGGTCGCGGGTCTGCCGGATCCGGTGGGTACCATCTCCGACATGGCCTATCAGCCCAGCGGGATCCAGGTGGGCCAGATGCGGGTGCCGCTGGGGGTGATCGGTATCATCTACGAGTCGCGGCCCAACGTGACCATCGACGCGGCGGCGCTGTGCCTGAAGTCGGGCAATGCGGCCATCCTGCGCGGTGGCTCCGAGGCGGCGCATTCCAATCGCGCGCTGGCCGGCATCATCCAGTCCGGGCTGGCGGCGGCGGGGCTGCCGCGCGAGGCGGTACAGATCGTCGACACCACCGACCGTGCCGCGGTGGGCGCGCTGCTGCGCATGCCCGAGTACGTGGACGTGATCGTGCCACGCGGCGGCAAGGGGCTGATCGAGCGCATCAGCCAGGAGTCGCGGATCCCGGTGATCAAGCATCTCGACGGGGTGTGCCACGTGTACGTGGACGCCGCGGCGGATCCGGACAAGGCGCAGGCAGTGGCGGTGAACGCGAAGACCCAGCGCTACGGGACCTGCAACACCATGGAGACCCTGCTGGTGCACGCCGACCGTGCCGAGGGATTCCTGCCGGCGGTGGCGGCCGAGCTGGACGGTCTGGGGGTCAGTCTGCGCGGCTGCGCCCGTACCCGCGCGGTGCTGGCCGACGGCGGGCCGGAGGTCGCCGAGGCTGGCGAGGAGGACTGGGCGGCCGAATACCTGGGGCCGATCCTGGCGATCCGCGTGGTCGACGACCTGGACGCCGCGATCGAGCACATCAACACCTGGGGATCGCACCACACCGACAGCATCGTGACCGAGAACTGGGGCCACGCGCGGCGCTTCCTGCGCGCGGTGGATTCCAGCTCGGTAATGGTCAATGCCTCCACCCGCTTCGCCGACGGGTTCGAGTACGGCCTGGGCGCCGAGATCGGGATCTCCACCGACAAGCTGCACGCGCGCGGGCCGGTGGGGCTGCACGGCCTGACCACCCTGAAATACATCGTGTTTGGCGACGGCCATGTGCGTGGCTGAGCAAGGCGCGAAGGTGGCGGCTTGATCGGGATCCTCGGCGGGACCTTCGACCCGATCCATTTCGGTCACCTGCGCCCGGCGCTGGAGGTGCAGCAGCACCTGGGGCTGGAACGGGTGCACTTCGTGCCCTGCCACGTGCCGCCTCATCGCGCCAGCCCCGGGACTTCGGGCGAGGACCGCCTGGCCATGGTGGAGCGCGCGGTGGCCGGCGTGGAGGGTTTCGTCGCCGACCGGCGCGAGCTGGACCGCACCGGGCCGTCCTACACCGTGGACACCCTGCTGACCTTCCGCCGGGAGCTGGGTGACGATGTGCCGCTGGTGCTGATCATGGGCATGGATGCCTTTGCCGGGCTGTCGTCCTGGCACCGCTGGGAGACCCTGTTCGAGCTGGCGCACGTGGCGGTGTCGCATCGCCCCGGAAGCCCTGCCTCGCGGGACCTGGGCGACGGCCCGGGGGGCGCGGTCACCGACGATCCCGCCGTGCTGCGGGCGAGTCCGGCCGGCCGGGTGTACTTTCAGCCGGTGACCCAGCTGGATATCTCCGCTACCGCCATCCGGGCCCAGCTGCGCGAGGGGACCAGCCCGCGCTTCCTGCTGCCCGGGGCGGTCGAACGCTACATACAGGAGCGCGGGCTTTATCGGTCCGCCGCAGGAAACGCATCGATATGACATCCGAGACCATGAACAGCGAACAGTTGCTGGAGCTGACCATCGAGGCGCTCGAGGGCATGAAGGCCCGCAACATCCGCAGCATCGACGTGCGCGGCAAGACCACCCTGGCCGATTTCATCGTGATCGCCTCCGGGACCTCCGGGCGCCACGTGCAGTCCACCGCCGAGAACGTGGCGACCGAGGCCAAGCACCGTGGCATCCAGCCGCTGGGCGTGGAGGGCCAGGAGGGTCAGGAATGGGTCCTGGTCGACCTCAACGACGTGATCGTCCACGTGATGCTCCCCGAGACCCGCGATTTCTACAACCTGGAAAAGCTGTGGCTGGCCGAGGAAGAGGCCGCGGAGGGGGACGGGGCCGATGGCGGCATGGAGGGCGACCCCGGCCTGCAGCGGGTCCGCCGGCTGCGCGGCTGAAGTGGAGCGCCGGCGATGCGTCTGCATCTGATCGCCATCGGCCGCCGCATGCCCGACTGGGTCGCCTCCGGCCTTGCCGAATACCGGGACCGGCTGCCCCGCGAATGGGGTTTCCGGCTGCACGCCCTGGCGACCCCGGCGGGCTCGAAATCCATGGATGCCACGACCCGGCTGCGGCGCGAGGGCGAGGCCCTGCTCAAGGCGGTGCCCGAGGGTGCCCGGATCATCACCCTGGATGAACGCGGCCGTGAGGTGGACACCCGCGGACTGGCGCAGCGTCTGGCAGGCTGGCAGGACGACGGGCGCGACGTCGCGCTGCTGATCGGCGGCGCCGACGGTCTGGATACGGCCGTGCGCGAGCGGGCCGAGTGGGCCTGGTCGCTGTCGCCGCTGACCTTCCCGCACATGCTGGTGCGGGTGCTGGTGGCGGAGCAGCTCTACCGCGCCTGGTCGTTGCTCAACAATCATCCCTATCACCGCCCCTGAGTCGCGCGGCGTCCGCCATGTCCTTCGCCGCTCCCGGAAACCGCCCCGACGCCCTGCCCCTGCTGCTGGCCTCGGCGTCTCCCCGCCGGCGTGAACTGCTGACGCAGATCGGCGTGGTGCACGAGGTGGCGGCCATGGACGTGGACGAGACCGCCGCGCCCGACGAGGAGCCCGGGGCACTGGTCGAGCGCCTCGCGGCGGTCAAGGCGGAAGCCGCGCGTGGCCACGCCCGCCGGGGGCAGTGGGTGCTGGCGGCCGATACGGTCGTGACGATCGACGGGGAGGCGCTGGGCAAGCCCGCGGACGAGGCTTCGGCCGCCGCCATGCTGCAGCGGCTGTCCGGCCGCGAACACCGGGTGATCACCGGCATGGCACTGCTGCGCGATGACGGCCCGGTGCGCACCGGGCGCGGCGAGACGCGGGTATGGATGCGCCCGCTGGACACCCGCGACATCGCGGCCTACTGGGCCAGTGGCGAGCCGCGCGACAAGGCGGGGGGGTATGCCCTGCAGGGGCGGGGCGCGGCCTTTGTCGAACGCATCGACGGTTCCTGCAGCAACGTGATCGGCCTGCCCCTGTTCGAGCTGGAGCAGTGGCTGAATGACCTGGAGGACCCGCCCGCCCGAGCCTGACTATTCGATTCCGAGTTTCTTCAGCCGGTAGCGCAGCTGGCGGAAACTGAGCCCCAGCAGCCGCGCGGCCGCGGTGCGGTTGCCGCCGGTCTGGTGCAGGGCGGTCTCGATCGCCTGGCGCTCCTGGTCGGCGAGGTGATCGTCCAGGCCCACATCCTCGTAGCGGATCGACGGCGGGGTGCGGCGCTCCTGCACCCCGGGAGGCGGGGTGCCCGGGTTGTTTGCGCCGGGGCCGGCGCGGCGGTCCTCGCCGTTGTCCCCCGGGGTCGGGGCGGTGGCCGGGAGATCGATGTTGTCGGCGTGAATCGCCGCGCCCTCCGCGAGGGTGGCGGCGCGCTCCAGGATGTTCTCCAGCTCCCGCACGTTGCCCGGGAAGGGGTGGCGCTCCAGCAGCTCCTGCGCGTCCGGCGCGAGTTCGCGGGCCTCCAGGCCCCATTGTTCGGCGATTCGCTGCAGCATCACGGTGGCCAGGCCGGGGATGTCGCCGTTGCGTTCGCGCAGCGGCGGGACCCGCAGTTCGATCACGTTGAGACGGTAATAGAGGTCCTGGCGGAAACGGCCTTCGCGCACGGCGCGCTCGAGGTCGTGATGGGTCGCCGACAGGATACGCACGTCCACCGGGATCTCCCGCGAGCCGCCGACCGGCTTGATCGCGCGCTCCTGGATCGCGCGCAGCAGCTTGACCTGCATCGCCAGCGGCAGGTCGGCGACCTCGTCCAGGAACAGGGTGCCGCCCTCGGCCGCCTGGAACAGCCCGGGGTGGTCCTGGGTGGCGCCGGTGAAGGCGCCCTTGCGGTGGCCGAAGAACTCGCTCTCCATCAGTTCCGCCGGGATCGCGCCGCAGTTCACCGGCACGAAGGGGCGGTCGGCGCGCGGCCCCAGCCGATGGATCTCGCGCGCCACCAGTTCCTTGCCGGAACCGGATTCTCCGGCGATGAACACCGGCGCCTGGGAGCGCGCCAGCTTGCGGATGGTGGCGCGCAGTTTCTGCATGGGTTCGGAGTCGCCCAGCAGCGGGCTGTCGGGGTCTTCGGTCGCGCTGCAGCGGGCCGGCGTCGAGCCGCACGCCGCCTCCGTGGCCGGCGCGGATTCCATGCGCAGGGCGCTGTCGATCAGTTCGCGCAGCTGCTTGAGGTCGACCGGCTTGCTGACGAAGTCGAAGGCGCCCAGCTTGAGGGCCTGCACCGCCGTATCGACACTGCCGTGCGCGGTGATGACCGCCACCGGCAGCTCCGGGCGGGTGGTCTGGATGTGACGCACCAGGTCCAGCCCGTCCCCGTCCGGCAGGCGCATGTCGGTCAGGCAGAGGTCGAAGTCCCGCTGCGCCAGCAGCTGCCGTGCCGGGTCCAGCGCGCCGGCCGTTTCGGCCTCCAGGCCCATGCGCGCGAGGGTGATCTCCAGCAGTTCGCAGATGTCGGGTTCATCGTCGACAACCAGCACGTGCTTGATGCTCATGACGCCGATCCCTGGTGTTGTTCGTCGGGGGCAAACAGGATGCGGAAGCAGCCCCCGGAGGGTGCATGCGCGTATTCCAGCGAGGCCCCGTTGTTTTCGCACAGCATGCGCGAGATGTACAGGCCCAGGCCGGAGCCGCCGGAATGGCCGGAGACGAAGGGCTCGAACAGCTCCTTCTCGGTTTCCGGATCGATGCCGGGGCCGGCGTCCAGCACGTCGAGGCTGACCACGCGGGCCACCTGGCCGGAACCACCACGCAGGATGATGGGCGGGCTGTCGGGCCGGTCGTGCCCGCCGTGCACCCGGGCATTGCCGCACAGGTTCCACAGCACCTGGTTGAGCTGCGACGGGTCGAACAGCACCATGGAGTCGGCGGGTTCCACGTTCACGTGCAGTGATTCCCGCGGTATCTGCAGCGCACTGCAGAATTCCTCGGCGAAGCGTTCGAGCTCGTCGCGCAGGTTGAGCCGCTGGCGTTCGCCCGATTCGCGACGCGAGAGGCTGAGGACGTTGGCGATCAGACTGTTCACGCGGTCGCTCTGCTTGTCGATGATCGCCAGCAGGCGCTGGTCGGGTGCCGAAAGGTCGGGCGATTCGCGCAGCAGCTGGGCGCTGTGGGAGATCGCGCCCAGCGGGTTGCGGATCTCGTGCGCGATACTGGCGGTCAGGCGGCCGAGGGCCTGCAGCTTGCTTGCCTGGGCCTGGCGGCGCAGTTCGGCGGCGTCTTCCAGGATCAGCAGAGTACCCTGATCGCCCTGGTTGCCCAGCGGGGCCAGGCGGACCTGCAGGGCCGGCTGTTCCTGGTCGCCGGGCAGGTGGCGGGTGCGGCTGGCCGGCCCGGTTTCTTCCTGCCATTCGCGCACGGCCCGGGCCAGGCGCGGCGAGATGGACGACAGGTGGCGCCCCGGGCGGGGCGGGAGGAGCTGGCGCGCCGCCTCGTTGATGGAGCGGATGTAGCCTCGGGGATCGATCGCCACCACCCCGGCGCTCATGCGCGCGATGATCTGGGCGTTGAGTTCCGCCAGGCTGGCGAGATCGACCTCCTGCTGTTCGACCTGGGCGCGGCTTTCGTCGGCCCGCCGGCTGAAATGGTGGGCCAGCAGGGTCCCGGCCAGCAGCGCGGCCCCCAGCAGCCCGGCCTGGGTCAGGCTGTCGAGGTCGCCCAGCGTGATCAGGATGGCGAGGCCTTCCGCACCCAGCAGGCCGGCGGTCACGCCAGCGGCCAGCGGGAGCCCCAGGCGACCCGCCGACAGCAGGGCGGTGGCCATCACCGCGGGGATCAGCAGCAGGCCGATGCCGGTGTGGACGCCCCCGGCAACCACCATCAGGGCGAGCAGGCCCGCGGCATCCCCGGTGCCGCCCAGCAGGATCATGCGGCGGAACTGTACGACGCGCTCGGGTTCGCGGTTGCAGTGTTCGGCAAACGTCGCCATGAACACCGAGAACACCAGGTAGCCACCGGCCAGTGCCGGATAGACTTCGGGGACCGCGGGGGCCACGCCCACCGGCAGGCCCGGGAACAGGCCCATCAGGAGCAGAACCAGCGCGACGAACACCCGGTACAGGGCGTACAGACGACTGGAGCGCTGGGTGTCGCTGTCGATGACCATCGATCAGGGGTTCCCCGTGACGGTGGTCAGCCGCGGCCGGAAGGTCCGGCGTCGGCATGTTGCCGCGAGCAGTAGCAGAGGTCGCCGTCGCAAACCGCCTGGTCCTCGGGCACGTGTACCCCGCAGTGGGCACAGCGGACCATGGCGCCACTTTCGCGCAGGCTTTCCGGAGGTTCGTCGCGGCGCACGCGGCGGCGCTCGCCGCTGGAGCGCACGAGGGTGCGTACGGCGAGAAAGATGGCAACGATGGCAATGATCAGCAGGAGCAGCCTCATGCCGCGAGTCTAAAACAATGTGCACCCGCATGCCTTCCGCGGGTCTTTGCCGCATTGGAGGGGGTGTGGAACAATGCGGGTAAACGAGAAGCGTCTGGTTGCGGCAAGTGATTGATTGCGATGGATTTCGTCCCAATGTAGGCATCATCCTGTGCAACCGGGAGCGGCAGTTGTTCTGGGGCAAGCGCGCGGGTCAGGACGCCTGGCAGTTTCCGCAGGGCGGCATCCGCACCGACGAGACGCCGGAAGAGGCCCTGTTCCGTGAACTGCGCGAGGAGACCGGGCTGCTGCCGGAGCATGTGGAACTGCTGGGCAGCACCCGACGGTGGCTGCGCTACAGGCTGCCGGAACGCATGATCCGGCGGCATCGCAACCCGGTGTGCGTGGGGCAGAAACAGCGCTGGTTCCTGCTGCGCATGACGGGCGAGGAGAGCAATGTAATGCTGGATGCGATGGATACGCCGGAGTTCGATTCATGGTGCTGGATTGACTACTGGCGGCCGGCGCGCGAGGTGGTGCACTTCAAGCGCAATGTCTACCGCCGGGCGCTGTGCGAACTGGTGCCACTGATGTTCCCCGAGCTGCAGCGCGACGGCGATGCGGCACCGCCATCCTGCAATCCGCCCGCGGTGCCGCGTTGAACGCCCCCGTGAACCCGCCCTCCATGCTGCAGGTCCTGCGCCGCGTGGTGCAGGAGGTCAATGGTGCGGCCGATTTCTTCGAGGCCCTGCACATCATCGTGACCCGGGTGAAGGCGGCGCTGGATATCGATGTCTGCTCGATCTACCTGAAGTCGCCGAGCTCCGGGCGCCTGGTGCTGATGGCCTCGGAAGGCCTGCATGCCGAATCGGTGGGGCAGGTGGAGATGGACCCGTCGGAGGGGCTGGTCGGGCTGGTCGCGTCACGCGCGGAGCCGGTCAACCTCGACAGTGCCCAGGACCATCCGCGGTTTCGCTATTTCCCGGAGACCGGCGAGGAGCGCTTTCTCGCCTTCCTCGGCGTGCCGATCATCCACCAGCGCAGCATGCTGGGGGTGCTGGTGGTGCAGCAGCGCGAGGCCCGCCGGTTCGACGACGAGCACGTGTCCTTCCTCATCACCCTGGCCGCGCAGCTGGCCGGGGCGATCGCCTATGCCGAATTCAACGACGAGATCTCCAGCGAGACCCCGCTGATCGGTCACCAGAACGTGGAGGCCACGGGGATCCCGGGGTCGCCGGGCGTGGCCATCGGGCATGCCGTGGTGGCCTATCGGCTGGCGGATCTGGATTCCATCCCCGATCGCGAGGGGGCCGGCCCGGAGGCCGAGCTGGAACGCTTCCGCCAGGCGGTCAGCGATACCCGCGAGGAGATCCAGGACCTCAAGCAGCGCATGGGCGAGGCCCTGGGGCCGGACGAGCAGGTGCTGTTCGACGCCTACCTGATGCTGCTGGGCTCGGATTCCCTGGTGCACAAGACGGAGGGCCGGATCTCCGCCGGGCAGTGGGCCCCGGCGGCGCTGCGCGACACCGTGCGCGAGAGCGTGCGGGTGTTCGAGGACATGGAGGACCCCTACCTGCGCGAACGCGCGGCGGATGTGCGTGACCTCGGACGCCGCGTGCTGTCGCATCTGCTGCCGGCGGATCGCAGCCAGGACGAGTTCCCCGACGGCGGGATCCTGGTGGGGGATGACCTGACCGCATCGCATCTGGCCGAGGTGCCGATCGAGCGTCTGGGCGCGATCGTGTCCGCCCAGGGCACCGGCTCCTCGCACATCGCCATCCTGGCGCGGGCGCTGAACGTGCCCGCGGTGATGGGGGTGTCGGATCTGCCGGTGGGGCGGCTGGAGGATCGCGAGATCCTGGTGGACGGCTATCGCGGCCGGCTGTTCGTGAACCCGAATGCCGAGCTGCGCGCGGAGTTCGAACGTCTGGTGCGCGAGGAACGCGAGCTGGCCGAGGACCTGCGCGCGCTGGCCAGGGATCCCGCGGCGACCCGCGACGGCCACCCGGTGCCGGTGCTGGCCAACTCCGGCTTGCTGGCGGACATCAAGCCTTCACTGGAATCGGGTGCCGAGGGCGTCGGGCTGTATCGCACCGAGGTCCCGTTCATGATCCGCGACCGTTTCCCCGGCGAGGAGGAGCAGGTCCGGCTGTACGAGCAGATCGTCGCCTCCTTCGACCCGATGCCGGTGACCCTGCGGACCCTGGACATCGGCGGGGACAAGGCGCTGCCGTACTTCCCGGTGCAGGAAGACAACCCCTTCCTCGGCTGGCGCGGCATCCGTATCTCGCTGGACCACCCGGAGATCTTCCTGACCCAGCTGCGGGCGATGCTGCGGGCGAGCCGCGAGCACGACAACCTGCAGATCCTGTTCCCGATGATCTCGGCGCTGGACGAGCTCAAGGGGGCGATGGCCCTGCTCAACCGGGCACGCGAGGAACTGCTGGACGAGGGCTACCGCATCCCGATGCCGAAGGTCGGGGTGATGGTGGAGGTCCCCGCCGCGGTGTACCTGGCGGAGACCCTCGCGCGGCGGGTGGACTTCCTGTCGGTGGGCACCAATGACCTGGTGCAGTACCTGCTGGCGGTGGACCGCAACAACGCCCGCGTCGCCAACCTCTACGACACCCTGCATCCGGCCTGCATCCGTGCGCTGGAAGCGGTCGCCGAGGGGGCGCACCGGGCCGGCAAGCCGGTCTCGGTGTGCGGCGAGATGGCGGCGGATCCGGCGGCGGTGATCCTGCTGGTGGGGATGGGGATCGACAGCCTGAGCGTGAGCGTCTCGGCGATCCCGCGGGTGAAGTGGGTGATCCGTTCGTTCTCCACCGATCGTGCCGAGGCCCTGCTGGCGCAGTGCCGGCTGCTGGAAAACCCGGAACAGATCCGCTCCCTGCTCAACAATGCGCTGGTGCAGGCCGGGCTGGGCGGGCTGGTGCGCGCCGGCAAGACCTGACCCGCCGACGCGGCTGCGTCAGTTCCGCGCGCGGCGCCAGGCGGCCACCGCGGCCGAGATCACGAACAGCAGCAGGATGGCGCCGATGCCGATCAGGGCATCGGTGATCGAGCGGTTGACGGCCAGGATCACGATGCCCACCAGTGCCGGGACCGGCAGTTCATTGAACCAGCGATACCAGGTGTGGCCGCGGGTGTTGCGGTCCGCGGCGAAATCCGCCACCAGCTTGCCGCACCACAGGTGATAGGCGATCAGCAGGGCGATCAGGGTGAGCTTGAAGTGCATCCAGGGCTGTTCCAGGTGCACCGGCACCAGAGCCAGCATGATGCCGCCGAAGATCACCGTGATGATCCCCCCCGGTGTCATGATCCCGTAGAACAGCTTGCGTTCCATGACCTTGAAGCGCTCGTTGCCGGGCGCGTCCTCGGTCATTGCGTGGTACACGAAAAGCCGCGGCAGATAGAACAGCCCCGCGAACCAGGTGACCATGAAGATCAGATGAAGGCTGAGGAACCAGGAGTAGGCGTCGTGCATGGTGGCGTCCTTGTTGCGCCCGCAGCGGCGTTACGGGCCGGGTGTCCGACGCGGGCGCCGGCTCAGGAGAGCCAGCGCTCCAGGTGGTCGCGGATCTGGTCGAAATCGGGTTCGCCGAGCTTCTGGTAAACGATCCGTCCGCGGGGCGACACCAGGAACGTGGTCGGTGTCAGGCGAACCCCGCCCCAGGTGCTCGCCAGGTCGCCGGCCTCGTCGTGGATGACGGTGTAGGCGATCTCGCGATCCTCGCTCATCGAGCGTACCCGGCTTTCGCGGTCGTGCGCCATGGCGATGGCCACGATATCGAATCCGCGGTCACGGAAATCGGCGTGCAGTTCATTGAGGGTGGGGATTTCGCGGATGCATTCCGGGCAGTCGGTGGCCCAGAAGGAGATCAGGACCGGGCGGCCGTCATAGTCGTCGAGTGACACCGCCTCGCCTTCCAAGTTGGTGGCGGCGAAGCCGGGGGCTTCGCGCACGCCATCGCCGGTGGTGATCCATGCCGCGCCGACCGCGATCAGCACAAGGATGATGAAGACGCCGCCGATCGCGGCCTTGCGGTCCAGTTTGAGCTTGCTCATGTTTCCGGTTCCCGTGACTCGTCAAGGAGGCGTTGTTACTGACCTCGAAATGCGTACCGCGTTCCGCCGCGGGGCGCGAGCCGGTATCATGCCGCAGCATGACTTCCGTAACCAACAACAAGCCCACCCGGGTCGGGGTGGTCGGGGCCACCGGCTACGCCGGCGTCGAACTGTTGCGCATCCTCGCCGGACATTCGGCGGTGGAGCTTCACGCGGTGACCTCGCGCAGCGAGGACGGCACTGCGGTCGCCGATCTGTTCCCCAGTCTGCGCGGGGTTCTGGATGCGGTCTTCCGGGCCCCGGAGCCGGAGCTGCTGGCGGAGTGCGATGTGGTGTTCTTCGCCACGCCGCACGGCGTGGCCCATGCGATGGCCGGCGATCTGCTCGCGCGCGGCGTGCGCGTGATCGACCTGTCGGCGGACTTCCGCATCCGCGATCCCGAGCTGTGGAGCCGGTGGTACGGCCAGCCGCACGGGGCGCCGGAATACCTGGGCGAGGCGGTGTACGGCCTGCCCGAACTGCACCGCGGAAGCATCTCCGAGGCGCGTCTGATCGCCGTGCCGGGCTGCTACCCCACCGCGGTGACGCTGGCCCTTCTGCCCTTGCTCGAGAACAACCTGGTGGATGTGTCCGACATCATCGCGGATGCCAAGAGCGGGGTCAGCGGAGCGGGCCGGCAGGCGCGTATCGGCGGGCTGTTCGCCGAGGTGCAGGAGAACTTCCGCGCCTACGCCAGCGGTGGACACCGGCACTGGCCGGAGATCCATCAGACGCTGGCGGAAGTGGCCGGCACGGATGTGGGACTGATCTTCCAGCCGCATCTGGTGCCGATGACGCGCGGGATCCTGGCCACTCTCTATCTGCGTCCGCTGGATGACGGCGACTGGGAGGCGCTGTTCCGGGAACGCTACGCCGGCGAGCCTTTCGTGGATGTCATGCCGTCGGGGTCGCATCCGGAGACTGCGTCGGTGCGGGGGACCAACCAGTGTCGTCTGGCCCTGGCCACGCCGCCGCACAGTGGCCGCCGCATGGTGATTTCGGCCATCGACAACCTGGTCAAGGGTGCGGCAGGGCAGGCCGTGCAGAACATGAATCTGATGCTGGGACGCCCGGAAACGGAGGGGCTGGAACTGGTTCCGGCCTTCCCCTGATCCATGCGATGGCGACGGCGTCCGCGGGTTCCCGCCCCGCGACGGTTGCGGGGGCACCCCCTGCGCCGCGCGGTGGCGCCCGTTCTCGTGCTGATGATGGTGGGTGCGGCGGGCGTATGGTGGTGGTTGAACGCCGGAGATCCGCAGTCGACGGAGGTGACCCGTGAGCGGGACGCGCGTCTGGTCGAACTGCAATCGGCCTTGCAGGAACTTGCGCAGGAGCGTGATGCGGCCGTGCGCGAGCGGCTGCGCAGCGAGCGGCACCGTGAGGTGGCCGAGGCGGAACTCGCGGCCTGCCGGCGCGATGCCGAAGCCCGCGAAGCCGAACTGCTGGTGCTGCGCGAAGAGCTGGCGTTCTACCAGCGGCTGGCGGACGATGCCGGAGGCGACCGCATCGGGCTGCGCAATATCGCGGTGCACGAGACCGGCATCGAGGGTGAATACGAACTGATTTTCCAGGTGCACCGCGCCGGTCTGCGCGGAGAGGTCCCGGTGAGCTGGGACCTGGAGCTGGAAGGCGAACGCGACGGGGAGCGCGTGAGTCAGGGGACCGACGACCTGGGGCCGGACCTGCAGTCCGGGCGCAGCTTTGATCTGCGATTCCTGCGCACGGTCCGGGTGCGCCTGGTGCTGCCGGAGGGTTTCGGCCCGCAACGGCTGTCCATTAGAGTGGACCCCGAAGAGGACGGGCCGGACCGGATCGAAGAGACAAGAGGATGGGCCGCGGCCCGGAGGGCGAGTGAATGATGGGACGCAAGCGCAGGCAACGGGCCCGCCGGGTCGACACCCTGATCGGCGAGAACACCGCGATCCACGGCGACCTGGAATTCAGCGGCGGGCTGCATCTTGAAGGTCGGATCGTCGGAGACGTGCGGGCTTCGACCGACGGCTCCGCGGTGCTGGTGGTCGACGAGAAGGGGCAGATCGAAGGGCAGGTCGCGGTGCCGCATCTGGTATTGAACGGCAGCGTGCGCGGCGATGTCCATGCCGGAGAGCACGTGGAGCTGGGCGAGAAGGCGCGGCTGGAGGGAAATCTCTATTACAGCGTGCTGCAGATGGCGGAAGGCGCCTCGGTGGACGGACAGCTGCGGCGTCGGGATGCGGACGCCGCGCTGGAAGGCGAGGCATCATTGACCGCCCTGACCGATGACACGCTTACGACGCGTAACGATTCTTGACTCCGGCGGTCAGACTTCATAGCTTGGCAACGAAATGATCACAGGAGACACCGCATGTCCGAAACGATGACGTCCAACGCGCAGGCCGAGACGGATGACATGGACATCCCCAGCCCGCTGGTGTTTACCGATGCCGCCGCAAGCAAGGTGAAGGGGCTGATCGAGGAGGAGAACAACGACAACCTCAAGCTCCGCGTCTTCGTCAGCGGTGGCGGCTGCTCCGGTTTCCAGTACGGCTTCACCTTTGACGAGACCGTCGGCGATGGCGACACCGTGGTCGAGAACGGCGGGGTGACCCTGCTGATCGATCCGATGAGCTTCCAGTACCTGGCCGGCGCCGAGATTGACTACACCGAAGGCCTCGAAGGCGCCCAGTTCGTGATCCGCAACCCGAACGCGACCACCACCTGCGGCTGCGGTTCCAGCTTCTCGGTCTGACCCGGCGGCCAGATCCGCGCACTACAGGCCCGGTCCGGCAACGGACCGGGCCTTTTTCATGCCATTTATCCCCCGGGGATCACGCACCCGAGGATGCGGGGGCCGTGGGCCCCGGTGACCGCCGGCAGGTTTCCGCTCTGATGATGCAGGGTCCGGAACGCCAGCCATGCAAAAGCGGCGCCTTCGACCTGTTCCGCCGGAATGCCGCAGGCATCGGTGAGTTCGATCCGGGTCTGCGGCAGGGCGGCCGCGAGCCGTTCCAGCAGAAAGCCGTTACGCGCGCCCCCTCCGCAGATCAGTACGTCTTCCGGTGCGCTGCCCGGTCGCACGAGTTCCCGGGCGATCGCGTGTGCCGTCAGCTCGGCCAGGGTTGCCTGCACGTCCGCCGGCTTCGCGGTGACCAGCGTTTGCCCGCCCCGGGCGGCGAGCCACGCGGGTGAAAAATGTTCGGGCCCGGTGCTCTTGGGCGGGGGGCGCTGGAAGTAGGGGTCCGCCAGCAGGGCCTGCAACAGTTCCGGGTGCACCTGGCCGCTGCGGGCCCATGCCCCGTCCGCGTCATATTGGCAGCCCCGGTGGTGCCGCACCCAGTGATCCAGCAGGGTGTTGCCGGGGCCGCAGTCGTGGCCGCTGACCTCGCCGTCGGGCGGCAGGCGGGTCACGTTGCTGATGCCACCGATGTTCACCACCGCTCGGTCATGACCCGGCTGCGCGAAGCGGGCCGCGTGGAACCCGCAGGCCAGCGGTGCGCCTTC
>NZ_AUAG01000019.1:0-35000 GCF_000428605.1 Thioalkalivibrio sp. ALE19 | reverse complement strand
AGCTCGGAGATAGCTGGTTCTCCTCGAAAGCTATTTAGGTAGCGCCTCATGTATCACTTCCGGGGGTAGAGCACTGTTATGGCTAGGGGGCCATCCCGGCTTACCAAACCATTGCAAACTCCGAATACCGGAAAGTGCGAGCATGGGAGACACACGGCGGGTGCTAACGTCCGTCGTGGAAAGGGAAACAACCCAGACCGCCAGCTAAGGTCCCCAAATCATGGCTCAGTGGGAAACGATGTGGGAAGGCAGAGACAGCCAGGAGGTTGGCTTAGAAGCAGCCATCCTTTAAAGAAAGCGTAATAGCTCACTGGTCGAGTCGGCCTGCGCGGAAGATTTAACGGGGCTAAAGCCATGTACCGAAGCTGCGGACCTGCTTTGCAGGTGGTAGAGGAGCGTTCTGTAAGCCTGCGAAGGTGTGTCGAGAGGCATGCTGGAGGTATCAGAAGTGCGAATGCTGACATGAGTAACGATAAGATGGGTGAAAAACCCATCCGCCGAAAGCCCAAGGTTTCCTGCGCAACGTTAATCGGCGCAGGGTTAGTCGGCCCCTAAGGCGAGGCAGAAATGCGTAGTCGATGGGAAACAGGTTAATATTCCTGTACCTCGCGTTAATGCGATGGGGGGACGGAGAAGGCTAAGTGATCCGGCTGTTGGTGCCCGGTTCAAGCATGTAGGGAGTACTCCTAGGCAAATCCGGGGGTACATATCCTGAGATGTGATGACGAGCTCCCAAGGGAGCGAAGTCACTGATGCCCTGCTTCCAGGAAAAGCCTCTAAGCTCCAGTTAACGTGAGACCGTACTCCAAACCGACACAGGTGGGCAGGGTGAGAATCCCAAGGCGCTTGAGGAAACTCGGGTGAAGGAACTAGGCAAAATGGTACCGTAACTTCGGGAGAAGGTACGCCTCGGATGGTGACGGGACTCGCTCCCCGAGCTGTTCGAGGTCGCAGAGACCAGGCCGCTGCGACTGTTTACTAAAAACACAGCACTCTGCTAACTCGAAAGAGGACGTATAGGGTGTGACGCCTGCCCGGTGCCGGAAGGTTAATTGATGGGGTTAGCTTCGGCGAAGCCCTTGATCGAAGCCCCGGTAAACGGCGGCCGTAACTATAACGGTCCTAAGGTAGCGAAATTCCTTGTCGGGTAAGTTCCGACCTGCACGAATGGCGTAACGATGGCGGCGCTGTCTCCACCCGAGACTCAGTGAAATTGAAATCGCAGTGAAGATGCTGTGTACCCGCGGCCAGACGGAAAGACCCCGTGAACCTTTACTACAGCTTCACACTGAACTTTGAGCTTGTTTGTGTAGGATAGGTGGGAGGCTTTGAAACCGGGACGCCAGTCTCGGTGGAGCCATCCTTGAAATACCACCCTTGCAAGTTTGGAGTTCTAACTCAGGCCCGTTATCCGGGTCGAGGACCGTGTGTGGTGGGTAGTTTGACTGGGGCGGTCTCCTCCCAAAGAGTAACGGAGGAGTGCGAAGGTACCCTCAGCGCGGTCGGAAATCGCGCGACGAGTGCAAAGGCATAAGGGTGCTTGACTGCGAGACAGACACGTCGAGCAGGTGCGAAAGCAGGTCTTAGTGATCCGGTGGTTCTGTATGGAAGGGCCATCGCTCAACGGATAAAAGGTACTCCGGGGATAACAGGCTGATACTGCCCAAGAGTCCATATCGACGGCAGTGTTTGGCACCTCGATGTCGGCTCATCACATCCTGGGGCTGAAGCAGGTCCCAAGGGTATGGCTGTTCGCCATTTAAAGTGGTACGCGAGCTGGGTTTAGAACGTCGTGAGACAGTTCGGTCCCTATCTGCCGTGGGCGTCGGAGATTTGACAGGATCTGTCCCTAGTACGAGAGGACCGGGATGGACGCACCTCTGGTGTTCCGGTTGTCACGCCAGTGGCATTGCCGGGTAGCTAAGTGCGGAAGGGATAACCGCTGAAAGCATCTAAGCGGGAAACCCACCTGGAGATGAGATCTCCCTGGAGCTTCGAGCTCCCTGAAGGGCCGTTGAAGACGACAACGTTGATAGGCTGGGTGTGGAAGCGCGGTAACGCGTGAAGCTAACCAGTACTAATTGCCCGTGCGGCTTGACCATATAACACCCAAATGGTTGTTGGTCTCTTCTGACACATCACCTAGTTGCATTCCGAATTTGGACAGTGAGCGCTGTCCAGCCAGTTTGCCTGGCGGCTATAGCGAGCAGGAACCACCCGATCCCATCCCGAACTCGGAAGTGAAACTGCTCTGCGCCGATGGTAGTTAGGGGCCTCCCCTCGTGAGAGTAGGTCACCGCCAGGCATTTACACCGAAAGCCCGATTCCTCTTGCGAGGGGTCGGGCTTTTTTTATGCCTGATTTTGTGCCCGTGGGACGCCGGACGACCGGCGGGAGGTGGCTGTGGCGAACAAGCGGACGGATGGTGGCCTGGTGGTCGTGGGCCTGGTGCTTATTGCCGTGGGGGCGTATGCGCTGCTGGGGCAGCAGGTCCATTTCTCGCCGATCGCCCCCCGTGAGGATGGCGGGTTTGGCGGGTGGTTCGCGACCGTGGTGGGCGTTGTGATGATCCTTGGCGGGCTGTATTTCCTGCGCGAATCGCGGAAGTAGCCATCGGCAGCCACGGGGCGGCTCCCTAGAGCTCGCGCCAGCTGAACCCTTCTTCCTGGGTGGCGAGTTCCATTTCGGCCGCGGCCGCGCCGACGCCCTCTGCAAGCGCTTTCCGGGCGTGATCGGGATGGTTGTTGTCGGTCGACAGATGCATCCCGATCAGCGAGCGCAGCTTTCGGTTATCGGCCCGTCGGAGCAGGTCACGCGCCGCGTGATTGGGGAGGTGGCCCCATCCTCCGCGAATGCGCTCCTTGAGACGCTCGGGGTACGGGCCGGCCTGGAGCATATCCGGCTCGTGGTTGCATTCGAGCAGGAGGCCGTCGGCCCGGGCGGCGATCTCGACCATGTGGGGCGTCACATGGCCGGCATCGGTCATTAGTGCCAGCTCGCGGCAGCCATCGGACAACGTGAACTGCGTGGGTTCCCGCGAGTCATGCGGGACGGTGAACGGAATCACCCGCAGGTCGCGGATCTCGATCGGCGAGTCGCTGGTGATTTCCAGGGTGCTGGGGAAGCGATTGTCACGGGCGGCACGGATGGTGCCGTGGGAAGCGTATACGGGGATTCCGTGGCGTCGGGAGAACGCGCCGGCGGCACCGATATGGTCACCGTGCTCGTGCGTGATCAGGAGTGCGTTCAGCTGGTCGGGCTGCAGGCCGGCGCGCGCGAGCCGACGTTCGGCCTCCTGCGCGGAGAAGCCGCAGTCGATCATGATGCAGGTATGGCGGGCCCGCACGACCAGTGCGTTTCCGCCGCTTCCGCTTCCAAGAGAACAGTATCGAAGCATGCCGACAGTGCCGGTGCTCGGCGGTCAGCGGCGAAAGCCTTCCTCGATCTTTTCGAGGAGGAACCGGGTGTCGTCCTCGTCCAGCGGTTCGCCGTCGATGTCCCGTGCACGCAGGAGGGACTGGCCGTTGTCCGCGGAGAGTTCGATCCGGTAGCGCGTGTCTGCGCGGCGGTCACCGCGACCGAACAGGCGGCTGAAGAAGCCACCTTCGTCTTCGTCGGCGCTGTCCGGGCGATAGGTGACTTCGTGCACCCCGCTGCGGCGGTCGCGTTCGTCGACGAGGAGGCCGGAACGGTCGAGGCGCGTGCCGAGGTGCCGCCATACCTGGTCCGCGTCGCTGTCAAAGCGAAGAACCAGTTCGTCGCCGACATTCTCGATGCGTGCGCCCGGCACCCGCTGGACCTCCGATTCGTCGGCGCGCTGACCGCCTTCGCCGGGGTCGCCGGTGAGCAGGAACAGGCGCAGGCGATTGAGCATTTCCGCCTCCAGCTCCGGATCGGAGGGGCGGGAAACCCAGAGGAAGCGTTCTTCGCCCACGGGCTGTTCTTCGGCCCCGCGATGGGTGATGTAGACTGCGGTGCGACCGTCGTCCTCGCGTTCGACGCGCAGGCGGTATCGGTCACGGGTGTTCGAATCGTAGAGACCGCCAATGGTCCGGGCGATGAAACCGCGGGTGCCGCTGAACGGGATACCGGCGCGGTCTTCGGCCCACTGGGTTTCCATGATGCCGACTTCCGGTTCGTTGCGTTCCAGCGGCAGGTTCTGGCTGTCCCAGAACGCGGCCAGGCGATTCCACAGGTCGTCCGGGTCGGTATCGACCGTCAGCCAGCGCGTATCGCCGTCACGCCAGATCTGTACATCGCTGTCTTCGGGCAGGACCTGGACCTCGCCGGCTCGCGGCGCCAGGGCGCCCGTTCCGCCGGGTGTGCCGGTCTGTCGGGTATCGGGCTGCTGCATCTCGCGGGCGCTGACGCGTTCTCCCGGCGCGTCGGGGACGCGGTAGCCGTCGCGGCTGTCGGGGGCACTGAGTTCGGGCGGAACCTCGAGGTCAGGGGCCTGACGGGATTCCTGATATACCGGGCCACGGTCATCGGTACCGGCGCAGCCGGCGGTACCCAGTGCGAGGGCGACGGCCAGCGGCAGCGCCGCGGGCAGGTAAGCGCGTACGGTCGTACGAGCGGAAAAGGACGAAAAACGGGTCATGAACGGTTCATACCTCGATGCCGGCCTGGCGCATGGCGTCCAGAACCGGGGCGTGAAACGGAGCTGAAAGCGGTGTCAGCGGGAGGCGGATGCCTTCTTCCATCATGCCCATCTGCTGCAGCGCCCATTTGACCGGGATCGGGTTGGCTTCCAGGAACAGAGCCGAGTGCAGTCCGTCCAGCTGGCGGTTGATCTCGCGGGCAAGTTCGGCATCGCCTTCGCGCACTGCCCGGCACATCTCCGACATCAGACGCGGCGCGACGTTCGCCGTGACCGAGATGACGCCGTGGCCGCCGGCCAGCATGAAGGCAAGTCCGTTGGCATCCTCGCCGCTGAACAGGTCCAGGCGGCTGCCGACGCGTTCGACCAGTTCGGCGGTGCGCTCGTTGCTTCCGGTGGCTTCCTTGATGCCCACGATGTTGGGCACCGCGGCCAGGCGTTCGACCGTTTCGGGCAGGATGTCGACCGCCGTCCGACCGGGCACGTTGTACAGGATCTGCGGGATGTCCACCGCCTCGGCGATGGCCTTGTGATGAAGATACAGGCCTTCCTGGGTGGGCTTGTTGTAGTAGGGGGCGACCAGCAGGCAGGCATCGGCACCGGCTTCCTTCGCGCACCGGGTCAGGGCGATGGCCTCGCGGGTGGAGTTGGCTCCGGTTCCGGCAATGACCGGGAGCCGGCCATCGATGGTGCGCACGACGTGCGCGATGGCCTCGCAGTGTTCGTCGAAATCGAGGGTGGCCGATTCGCCGGTGGTGCCCACGGCGACGATGGCGTCGGTACCCGACTCGACATGGAATTCCAGCAGCCGATCCAGCGCTGGCCAGTCCAGGCTGCCATCGGCGTGCATCGGGGTCGCGAGCGCGACCATGCTGCCTTGAAACATCGCCCCCTCCAGGACAAGTAATGGTGCAGTCTAACGGGGGACTGACAGGGCATTCAAGAAAGCGCCGCGTTGGCCTGTACCCGGGGAGGTGATATGTTCCGGCATCATGATCCACGCGATGCGCCATTGCCGTTCGCCATCCTGCTCGCCGGTCGCAGGAGGCCGGGCCCGTGGCTGAGGTCGTCGGGGCCGGTACGCACACCGAGCTGGTGCTGAGTCTGCTGGGGCCGGACCGGCCGGGCCTGGTGACCCAGGTGACCCAGCACGTTGCCGAATCGGGTTGCAATCTGGAAGCCAGTCGCATGGTGGTGCTTTCCGGCTACGCCTGCATGGCGGTGACCGCCAGCGGAAACTGGAAGACCCTGGCGACCCTGGAAGGGCGGCTGGAACGTCTGGAACGCGAGAGCGGGCTGGTGGTGACCGCGCGTCGCGGGCCGCTGGAGGAGGCCGGAGAGGCCGCCATGGCCTATGCCGTGGACGTCATCGCCCTGGATGCCCCGGGGCTGCTGCACGGCCTGGCGAACTTCTTCGCCACGCGGGGCGTCAACCTGCGGGATGTACAAAGTCGCGTCTACACGGCGCAGCAGACAGGCGCCCGCATGTTCGCGGCGAACATCGTGATCGACATCCCGGCCGCGCAGCATCTGGCGACGCTGCGGGGCGAATTCATGGACTTCTGCGACGAACTCAATCTCGACGGGGTGCTGGAGCCGATCAAGGCCTGAATGCCGCCCCGTCCCCGACCGGAGACACGAAAATGACGGTTGCGATCGATCAGCCCGTACCTGCCGATATCCGCCTGCCGGCCACCGGCGACCAGGAGCTGGCGCTGGAGGATTTCCGCGGGCGCATGGTGGTCCTGTATTTCTACCCCAAGGACAACACGCCGGGGTGTACCAACGAGAGCCGTGACTTTGCCGAGCGTCTGGCCGATTTCGAGGCAGCGGGGGCGGTGATCCTCGGGTGCTCGCGCGACAGCGTGAAGAGCCACGAGAATTTCCGCAGCAAGCAGGAGCTGCCGTTCGACCTGCTCAGCGATGCGGACGAGCGCCTGTGCGAGGCCTTCGACGTCATTGGCATGAAGAACATGTACGGCAAGCAGGTGCGCGGCATCGAGCGCTCCACGTTCCTGATCGACGCGGACGGCGTGCTGCGCCGGGAATGGCGCAAGGTGAAAGTCCCCGGCCACGTGGACGAGGTGCTCGCCGCGGTGCGTGAACTCTCGGGCTGACATCGAGCGCGTTTCTGCCCCTGCCCCTGCGCCCCGGAGGCCCGATGATCGAAGACCGCGAACCCGGCCGTCATCTGTTCGTGCTGGACACCAACGTCCTGATGCACGACCCCACCGCGCTGTTCCGTTTCAAGGAACACGACATCTTCCTGCCGATGGTGGTCCTGGAAGAGCTGGACCGGGGCAAGAAGGGGGTCTCCGAGGTGGCGCGCAACGTGCGTCAGGTGAGCCGGTTCATCGACGAGCTGATGACCGGGGCCACCCACGAGGCGATTGTCGCCGGGCTTTCGCTGACGGCGACGTCGCTGGAGGACTCGGATCTCGGCGGCCATGGCCGGCTGTTTTTCCAGACCCGCAGCCTGAATTCGCATTTGCCCGAGTCGCTGCCGGGCTCTTCGGCCGACAACGATATCCTCAGCACCGCGCAGGCGCTGGTAGAAGAGCTCCCGGATGTCCGGGTGACCCTGGTGTCCAAGGACATCAACCTGCGCATCAAGGCTGCGGTGATCGGCCTGCATGCGGAGGATTATCACAACGACCAGGTGCTGGATGACGTTTCTCTGCTGTACTCGGGGATGCAGGAGCTGCCCGGGGACTTCTGGGACACCCACGGCGCGGCGATGGATTCCTGGCAGGAGGCCGGCCGGACCTATTACCGGGTGAAGGGGCCGCTGGTTGCGGAATGGCATCCCAACCAGTTCGTCTATCGCGAGGGCGAACAGCCCCTGAGTGCCATCGTGCTGGAGGTGGATCGGCCGGCCGAGAGCGCCGTGATCGAGCTGGTGGACGACTATATGAATCCCCGGCACACGGTCTGGGGCATCAATGCCCGCAACCGCGAACAGAATCTCGCGCTCAATCTGCTGATGGATCCGGAGGTCGATTTCGTCTCGCTGGTGGGAGCGGCGGGGACCGGCAAGACGCTGCTGACCCTGGCGGCCGGCCTGGCGCAAACGCTCGAGGACGGGACCTACAAGGAAATCATCATGACCCGGGTGACGGTGCCGGTGGGCGAGGACATTGGCTTCCTGCCGGGTACCGAAGAGGAGAAGATGACTCCGTGGATGGGGGCCCTGATGGACAACCTCGAGGTCCTCGGCGGCAACACCGAAGGGGCCGGGGAATGGGGCCGGGCGGCCAGCGGGGACATCCTGACCAGCCGCATCAAGATTCGCTCGCTCAACTTCATGCGCGGGCGTACCTTCCTCAGCCGCTACATCATCCTGGACGAGGCGCAGAACCTCACCAGCAAGCAGATGAAGACGCTGATCACCCGTGCCGGGCCGGGGACCAAGATCGTCGCGCTGGGCAACATCGCGCAGATCGATACCCCGTACCTCACCGAGACCACCTCGGGGCTGACCTATGTGGTGGACCGCTTCCGTGAATGGACGCACAGCGGGCATATCACGCTCACCCGCGGCGAGCGCTCGCGGCTGGCGG
The DNA here is from genome assembly GCF_000428605.1 of Thioalkalivibrio sp. ALE19. Classification (NCBI taxonomy): domain Bacteria; kingdom Pseudomonadati; phylum Pseudomonadota; class Gammaproteobacteria; order Chromatiales; family Ectothiorhodospiraceae; genus Thioalkalivibrio; species Thioalkalivibrio sp. ALE19. The sequence goes on along the minus strand of NZ_AUAG01000019.1, from coordinate 26,840 downwards.
ATTACGCTTCCAACCACCTGTAGGTGGCGCAGGGGTTGCTGGAGCGAGCCGGGTGTCTGGCTAGCCGTCCTCGCTGTAGCGCACGCAGGCGCGGTCGGTCTCCCACAGGGTCAGGGCGCTGACGCGCAGCCCGGGGCGGTTCAGGCGTTCCGCCATCTCGCGGAAGAACCAGCGGGCGATGTTCTCCGCGGTGGGATTGACCGTGTCGAACGGCGGCACGTCGTTGAGGTAACGATGGTCCAGCTGCCCGGCGATCTCGCGTGCGGCGCTCTTGACCACCTTGAAATCCACCGCCATCCCGGTGTCGTCCAGGGTTTCGGCCTCCACCTCGGCTTCCACCTTCCAGTTGTGGCCGTGCATGTTCGCGCACTGCCCCGGATAATCGCGCAGGGTGTGCGCGGAGGCGAAGTCGGTCAGGACGCGCAGGGTATAGCGGGCACTCATGTTCGGATTCCGGAAGCGGTCGGCCGGCGGGCCGGGAGATGGCTGTCAGCCTGCAAAGCCTAGCCGGCCGCCCGGTGCGGCGCAATTCTCCTGCCCGGCCGCGTGGCGAATCGCTGCCAGCACGCCGGCGGTATCGAGACCGCATTCGGCGAGGATGGTCTCGCGCGGCCCGTGTTCGGTGAAGCGGTCGGGGATGCCGAGGGTCTGGCAGGGGATGTCCAGCCCCTCCGCCGACAGCCACTCCAGGACCGCGCTGCCGGCGCCGCCGGCGCGGGCATGATCCTCCAGCGTCACCAGGCGGTCGTGTTCCGCCGCCAGGCGGGCCAGGCAGGCGGTATCCAGCGGCTTGACGAAGCGCATGTTGACGACCGTCGCATCCAGGGCTTCGCCGGCCTCCAGCGCCGTATCCAGCAGGGCGCCGAAGGACAGGATGGCGATGCGTTCCCCCGCACCGTCCGCGCCCGTCTCGCGACGGATCTCGGCCTCGCCCACCGGCAGCGGATCCAGACGGTCGCCCGGATCCGTGCCCGGGCCGCTGCCGCGCGGATAGCGCACCGCGGCCGGGCCGTTCCAGGCAAAGCCGGTCGCCAGCATGCGGCGGCATTCGGCCTCGTCGGCCGGGGCCATCAGCAGCAGGTTGGGTACGCTGCGCAGCAGGGCAATGTCGAAGGTACCGGCATGGGTGGGGCCGTCCGCGCCGACGATGCCGGCCCGGTCGATGGCGAACAGCACCGGCAGATCCTGCAGGGCGACATCATGGATGACCTGGTCCATGGCCCGCTGCAGGAAGGTCGAGTAGATCGCGACCACCGGGTGCTGGCCCTCGCAGGCCATGCCGGCCGCCAGGGTCACTGCGTGCTGCTCGGCGATGCCGACGTCGAAGTAGCGCTGCGGGTACTGTTCGGAGAAGGCGACCAGGCCCGAGCCCTCGCGCATCGCCGGGGTGATGCCCAGCAGGCGCTCGTCGGCCGCCGCCTGGTCGCACAGCCACTGGCTGAAGACATCGGTGTAGGTCGGTGCCTTCGGACCGGAGGGGGCGAGACCGTTCTCCGGTTCGAACTTGGACACGCCGTGATAGCGGCAGGGGTCCTCTTCGGCCGGGGCATAGCCCTGGCCCTTGCGGGTGACCACGTGCAGCAGCTGCGGTCCGTGCCCGCCGCGCAGGTTCTTGAGGATGCCGGCCAGACCGCTGACATCGTGACCGTCGACCGGCCCGAAATAGCGAAAGCCCAGTTCTTCGAACAGCGTGCCGGGTACCAGCATGCCCTTCATGTGCTCCTCGGCGCGCTGGGCGAACGCCTTCATCGGCGGCACGAACTCCAGCATGCGCTTGGAGCCCTCGCGCATCGAACTGTACAGGCGCCCCGACAGCAGCCGGGTGAAGTACTGGTTCATCGCGCCCACGTTGGGCGAGATGGACATGTCGTTGTCGTTGAGGATGACCAGCAGGTTGCAGTCCAGCTCGCCGATGTGGTTGAGCGCCTCGAAGGCCATTCCGGCGGTCATCGCGCCGTCGCCGATCACCGCCACGTGGCGCCGGTCGAGGCCTGCGTGGCGGGCGGCCAGGGCCATGCCCGCGGCGGCGCTGATGGAGGTGCTGGAATGCCCGGCGCCGAAGGCGTCGTATTCGCTCTCCGCGCGCTTGGGGAAGCCCGCCAGTCCGCCGTGCTGGCGCAGGGTCGCCATGGCCTCGCGCCGCCCGGTCAGGATCTTGTGCGCATAGGCCTGGTGCCCCACGTCCCAGACGATCCGGTCGTCCGGGGTATCAAAGGCGTAGTGCAGGGCGATCGCCAGTTCCACCGTCCCGAGGTTGGCGGCCAGATGTCCGCCGGTGCGCGAGACACTGTCGATCAGGAAGGTGCGCAGCTCCCGGGCAATCTCCGGCAGTTCGGCGCCCGGTCGGGCGCGCAGATCGGATGGCCACTCGATGGCATCGAGGAGGGGGGTGGCTTGCATCGCGGAGGGCACCGGCTCAGTGGATGCGATCGACAATGTAACGCGCGAGATGGCGAAGCAAATCGGCCTCTGCATCCAGGGGTTGCAGCGCCTCCAGGGCCTGGTCGACCAGCGCCACCGCACGTTCGCGCGAGGCTTCCAGTCCCATCAGCGCGGGGAAGGTCGACTTGTCCAGGCGTGCATCCGCCCCGCAGGCCTTGCCCAGGGTCTCCGGATCGCCCTCGACGTCCAGGATGTCGTCGCGGATCTGGAAGGCCAGGCCGATGCATTCGGCGTAGTCGGTCAGGCGCGCCAGCAGGGCGTCGTCGGCGCCGCCGGCCAGCCCGCCCAGGCGAACCGAGGCGCGGATCAGGGCGCCGGTCTTCAGCCGGTGCATGCCCTCCAGCCCCGGCAGATCCAGGCGCCCGCCGCAGGCTCCCAGATCGATGGCCTGGCCCCCGGCCATGCCCTGCAGGCCGGCGGCGCGGGCCAGTTCCTGCAGCATGACCGGGGCGCGCCCGGCCGGCAGTGCCGCCGTCCCGCTCGACAGCGTGACAAAGGCCTGCGCCTGCAGGGCATCGCCGGCGAGGATCGCGGTGGCCTCGTCGTAGGCCCGATGACAGGTCGGGCGCCCGCGCCGCAGATCGTCGTCATCCATCGCCGGAAGGTCGTCGTGGATGAGCGAGTAGACGTGGATCATCTCCACCGCCGCGGCTGCGGCATCCAGCGCGTCCTGCGGGGCCCCCAGGGCCTCGCCGGTGGCATACACCAGCAGCGGGCGCAGGCGCTTGCCGCCGGAGAGCGTGGCATAGCGCATCGCCTCGATCAGACGGGCGTCGGGCGCGCCGGCGGGATCGAGGGCTCGGTCCAGGACCCCCTCGATGCGTTCCTGGTACGCGGGGATGGCCTGTTCGGGCGAGGTGGTGGCTGTCACGTCGGGCGTCCGCGGGTCCGGATCAGAAGGGCACCGGGTCATCGTCATCCGTCGCGGGCGGGGTCCCGCTGGCGGCTTCCGGATTGCCGGAGGTTTCGTTGGTCAGGGCTTCCATGCGCCGCTGGGCCTCGTCGAGGGCCCGCTGGCAGCGATCGACCAGCTGCATGCCCTGCTGGAACTCCTCCAGCGACTGTTCCAGACCCAGCTCGCCCGACTCCATGCGGGCCACCAGGCTCTCCAGGGCCTCCAGGCTGGCTTCGAAGTCGGCCGGGGTTCCGGGTGCGGGATCGGGAGTCTCGTCGGACATGGCGATTGTCGGCTGCAAAAACGGCCAAAGTACCGGATCCGCGCGTGCGTGAAAAGCACGAGGGGGCAGGTTGACAGGGCCGGGGGCAGGGCATACATTTGCCGTACGGTTTAGACAGAGTCTAAATCACTGTCTGCACTCGATGCGACACTCGCTCGTTGTGTCTGTGTAGAACCCATACGAAGAAGGAGAGACATCATGGATCTGAAAGGCAGCAAGACCGAAGAAGCCCTGAAGGAAGCGTTTGCCGGCGAATCGATGGCGAACCGTCGCTATCTGTACTTCGCTTCGAAGGCGGACGTGGAAGGCTACAATGACGTGGCTACCGTGTTCCGCTCCACCGCGGAAGGTGAAACCGGCCACGCCCATGGGCATCTCGAGTACCTCGAGGACTGTGGTGACCCGGCCACCGGCCTGGAATTCGGTGGCACCGAAGCCAACCTGAAGACCGCGGTCGCCGGCGAGACCCACGAGTACACCGACATGTACCCGGGCATGGCCAAGACCGCGCGCGACGAAGGCTTCGACGAAGTCGCCGACTGGTTCGAAACCCTGGCCAAGGCGGAGCGTTCCCACGCCAACCGCTTCCAGAAGGCGCTGGACCAGCTGGACGACTGATCGTCGCGGCTCGTGTCCCGCAGCGGGGCCGGCTCAGCCGGCCCCGTCTTGTCTGCAAGAAAAGAACAATCAGAACATCCGGAGGGATGAATGTCTGCGCCGACCCATCAACGTGAAGGCAGTCTCGAAGCCCCGACCCGCCATCCACTGGACTGGAAGAACCCCGAGTTCTACAACGAGGAATCGTTGTTCAACGAACTCGAGCGCGTCTTCGATATCTGCCACGGCTGCCGGCGCTGCGTCAGTCTGTGTCATTCATTCCCCACGCTGTTCGATCTGGTCGACGAATCCGAGACCATGGAAGTCGACGGGGTCGACAAGAAAGATTTCTGGCAGGTGGTGGATCACTGCTACCTGTGCGACCTGTGCTACCTGACCAAGTGCCCCTACGTCCCGCCGCACGAGTGGAACGTGGATTTCCCGCACCTGATGCTGCGGGCCAAGGCATTCCGGTTCCAGAACGAGGGTGCGAAGACCTCGCACAAACTGCTCTCCAGTACCGACACGGTGGGCAAGCTGGCGGGCATTCCGGTGGTGGCCGGCGCGGTCAACGCGGCCAACAAGAACGGAACCGTGCGCAAGCTGCTGGACAAGACCGTCGGCGTGCACCCGGACGCCCCGGTGCCCGAGTATCACTCGAACAAGGGCCGTTCGCGCGTGTCGAAGGTGTCCGGCGGGGTGAGCAACCCGGAACCGGCCGGTGCCACTCAGGGCCGGGTCGCGCTGTATGCCACCTGCTACGGCAACTACAACGAGCCGCACCTGGTCGAGGACCTGGTCAAGGTCTTCGAGCACAACGGCATCGAGGTCACGCTGGTCGAGAAGGAGCAGTGCTGCGGCATGCCCAAGCTCGAGCTGGGTGACCTGGAGTCCGTGGAGGCCTCCAAGGACGCGAACATCCCGGCGATGAAGAAGATGATCGACCAGGGCTACGACATCGTCGCCCCGGTGCCATCCTGTGTGCTGATGTACAAGCAGGAACTGCCCCTGATGTTCCCCGACGAACAGGACGTGGCCACGGTACGCGATCGTATCTTCGACCCGTTCGAGTACCTGATGGAGCGCCACAAGGACGGCAAGCTGAACACCGACTTCCCGGAAAAGCTGGGCAAGATCGCCTATCACGCCGCCTGCCATCTGCGCGTGCAGAACATGGGCCTGAAGACCCGCGATCTGCTCAAGCTGGTGCCGGACACCGAGATCGAGACCGTCGAGCGCTGTTCCGGGCATGACGGTACCTATGGCGTGAAAAGCGAGTTCTACGAGACGGCCAGCAAGATCTGCCGGCCCGTGGTGAACCGGGTGCAGAAAGCCGAGGCGGACCACTTCTCCAGTGACTGCCCGATGGCCGGCCACATGATCGAGAACGGCATGAAGGACGACGACAAGCAGCCCGAGCACCCGCTGACGCTGCTGCGTCAGGCCTACGGGCTGTAACACCCATCAGGAGGGAAGCGAATGGCCAGTGACAGCTACCACGAACCGGTCGAGGAGCTCAGCGACGAATCGCGCGAGATGCATCGCGCCATCGTTTCGCTGATGGAAGAGCTCGAGGCGGTCGACTGGTACCAGCAGCGCATGGACGCCTGCAAGGATCCCGAACTGAAGGCGATCCTCGCGCACAACCGCGACGAGGAGATCGAACATGCGGCGATGGTGCTGGAGTGGATCCGGCGCCGGAACCCGGTGTTCGATCGCGAACTCAAAGACAATCTCTGGTCCGACAAGGACTACACCGACAAAAGCCAGCATCACGACCACTGATGCCCCCCCGCGCGGGTGATGTGGCTCCCGGTGCTCGAGGAGGTGAGAACATGGTAACGGAGGAAAACGTGGACAAGCTCAGCCGTGACGACCTGTATTCCCTGGAACAGTATTCCGAGGTACGGCCCAAATTCCGCCGCGACGTGATGGAGCACAAGCGCCACCGCGTGCTGCAGATCGGTCCTGCGGTCACCCTGCACTTCGAGGATCGCATGACCATGCAGTACCAGATCCAGGAGATGCTGCGGGTCGAGAAGATCTTCGACCGCGAAGGCATCGAGGACGAGCTGGGTGCCTACAACCCGCTGATCCCGGACGGCTCCAACTGGAAGGCGACCATGATGGTCGAATTCCCCGACGCGGACGAGCGCAAGGTGCAGCTGTCGAAGCTGATCGGCATCGAGCGCGTGACCTGGGTGCAGGTGGAAGGCCACGACAAGGTCTACCCCATCGCCAACGAAGACCTCGACCGCGAGACTGAGGACAAGACCTCGTCGGTGCACTTCCTGCGCTTCGAGCTGACGCCCGCAATGGTGTCGGCGGCCAAATCCGGCGCGGCCATCGCCGCCGGCGTGGACCACGAGAACTACAACCACCGCGTGGATGCCGTGCCCGAGGGCATGCGCGAATCCCTGGCGGCGGATCTCGACGCCGTCAATTGACGGTGAGGCCAGGCCGGCCGATTAAGAAAGGGCGCCCCGGCGGGCGCCCTTTCTTATGGATTCGGAGTGGTCGTTGCCGGCTCTGCGCGGCCCGTTATGCCGACTTCCGGCTTACAGCGCGTCGAGCACCTCCCCCAGGCGCGAGACGGCGACTACTTCCATGCCCTTGATCGGCTTGCGCGGGGCGTTGGCGGCGGGGGCGATGGCTCGGGTGTAGCCGTGCTTGGCGGCCTCGCGCAGGCGTTCCTCGCCGTTGGGGACCGGGCGGATCTCCCCGGCCAGGCCCACCTCGCCGAAGGCCAGCAGTTCCTGCGGCAGGGGGCGGTCGCGCAGGCTGGACAGGGCGGCGGCCAGCATCGGCAGGTCGGCGGCGGTCTCGGTCACGCGGACGCCGCCGACGACGTTGATGAACACGTCCTGGTCGAACAGGGCCACGCCGCCATGGCGGTGCAGCACGGCCAGCAGCATGGTCAGGCGGTTCTGCTCCAGGCCCACGGTGATGCGTCGTGGCTGCGAGGCGTGGCTCTCGGCGACCAGGGCCTGGACCTCCACCAGCAGGGGGCGCGTACCTTCGCGGGTGACCATCACCACGCTGCCGGGCACCGGGTTCTCGTGGCGTGACAGGAAGATCGCCGACGGGTTGGAGACGGGTTTGAGGCCGGTCTCCAGCATCGCGAACACGCCCAGTTCGTTGACCGCGCCGAAGCGGTTCTTGACCGCCCGCAGCATGCGGTAGCGCCCGTCCGGGTCGCCCTCGAAGTACAGCACGGTGTCGACCATGTGTTCGAGGATGCGCGGGCCGGCCAGCTGCCCGTCCTTGGTCACGTGGCCGACCAGGATCACGGTGATGCCGCGCTGCTTGGCGAGCCGGACCAGGGCGGCGGCGGCATCGCGCACCTGGCTGACCGATCCCGGGGCCGACTGCGAAACGGCGGTGAACAGGGTCTGGATGGAGTCGATCACCAGCACCCCGGGGCGCTCGCTTTCGCAGGTGGCGATGATGTTTTCCACCTGCGTCTCGGTCAGCAGGCGCAGGCCGTCCACTTCCAGCCCCAGGCGCTGCCCGCGCATGCTCACCTGCTGGGCGGATTCCTCGCCGGTCACATACAGGGTCTGTTCCGGTGGCAGGGCGGCCAGGGTCTGCAGCAGCAGGGTCGACTTGCCGATGCCGGGGTCGCCGCCGATCAGGATCACCGAGCCGGTCACCAGGCCGCCGCCCAGGGCCCGGTCGAGTTCGGAGATGCCGGTGGAGGTGCGCGGCAGCTCGCCGGTCTCGACCTCGCCCAGCCGGGTGATGCGTGCGCTCTCGCCGGCATAGCCGCCGCCGCGCGGCCCGGCGGAGGCGACCGGCGCGGCCTCCTCGAGGGTGTTCCAGGCGCCGCATTCCCCGCACTGGCCGGCCCATTTGGGCGAGGTCGCGCCGCAGGCGCGGCAGATGTACTGGGTCTTGCTGCGGGCCATGTCAGTCTTCCGGGGTGGTCGGGCTGTGGTGTTCCGGCGGGATGCGCACGGTGCGGATGGTGTTGTTCTTGATCTGCACGATGTCCATTACCACGCCGTTGATGCGCACGCTGACCGGGGCTTCGGGGATGCTCTCGAGGTGCTCCACGATCAGCCCACTGAGGGTGCGCGGGCCGTCCAGCGGCAGGTCCAGCGCCAGGGCGCGGTTGATCTCGCGCAGGTGGATGCCGCCGTCGACCATCGCCGCGCCGTCGTCCTGGAACAGCACGTCGTCGCTCATGGTCGGCGAGTCGGTGGTGAATTCGCCGACGATGTCCTCCAGCAGGTCCTCCAGGGTGATCAGGCCCTGGATGTCACCATATTCATCCACTACCAGCCCGATCCGGCGACGCTGCTGCTGGAAGTTGATCAGTTGGCGGTTCAGCGGCGTCCCTTCGGGAATGAAACAGGGTGCCGTCACCACCTGGCGCAGTTCTTCGGGGCCGAACTCGTCGCGCTCGATCAGCGGCAGGACATCGCGCAGGTGCAGAAAGCCCAGCACCCGGTCCAGCTCGCCCTCGACCACGGGCAACCGGGTGAAGCTGCCGTGCAGCAGCTGGTCCAGGACCTCGTTCCACGGCTCGGTCAGGTCCAGCACCACGATCTCGTTACGCGGGATCATGATGTCCTCGACCGTGGCCCGCTCCAGATCCAGCAGGTTGAGCAGCATGCGGCGGTGGTTCGGAGGGATCAGCGAGCCCGCCTCGGAGACCACGCTGCGCAGCTCGTCCGCATTGAGGGCCGAGCGCTGGCGGGCATCCACCGGCACCCCGAACAGCCGCAGGAAATTGTTGGCCAGCAGGTTGATGAGCCATACCACCGGCCACAGCACCCGCATCAGGATGCGGTAGATTCGTGCCGCGGGGTAGGCGACCCGCTCGCTGTGCAGGGCCGCCAGGGTCTTGGGCGCGGTCTCGGCGAAGATCAGCAGGGTCAGGGTCAGCACGCCGGTGGCGATGGCCACCCCGGTGTCGCCGAACAGCCGCCAGCCGATGATGGTGGCGATCTGGGCGATCAGGATGTTGACGAAGTTGTTGCCCAGCAGGATCAGCCCGATCAGCCGATCCGGTTGTTCCAGAAGGTGTGCGGCATCCGCCGCCCCGCGGTGCCCGGTCTGGGCGCGATGCCGCATGCGGTAGCGGTTCAGCGCCATCAGTGCCGTCTCCGACCCGGAGAAGAAGGCCGACAGCAGGAACAGCACGACCAGCGCGCCGAACAGGACGGACAGCGGGATTTCTTGCAACGGGGCGACCTGCGGTCAGGGGTGGGCTGGCTCCATTTCAGGCAAGCCCCGCGAGGCTGTCAAGCGCCGGGGCAGGGGCTCAGACGCGCCCGAGGATGACCTCCAGCACCAGCTTGGTGCCGAAGTAGGCCAGCACCAGCGCGACGAAGCCGCCGGTGGTCCAGGCCAGCGCGCGCGACCCGCGCCAGCCCAGCCGCCAGCGCCCCAGCAGCAGCACCGAGAAGATGAGCCAGGCCAGGATCGACAGCACCGACTTGTGCACCAGGTCCTGAGCGAACAGGTCGTCGACGAAGATGAAGCCCGAGAGCAGGCTCAGCCCGAGGAACAGCCAGCCGATGAAGATCATGCGGAACAGCCACAGCTCCATGGAGAACAGCGGCGGCAGGTAGCGCACGATCCCGCGCGTGTGGTGGTCGTGCAGGGCGCGGTGCTGGGCGGTCATCACCGCAGCCTGCGCGGTGGATAGTGCAAGAAAAGCCCAGCCCAGGGCGGAAAACAGTACGTGCACCGCGATGCCGGCCGAGGTCGCGTAGCGGGCGTCGCCGTCGCACAGCAGCGCGGTCAGCGCGGCCAGCAGGGTCAGTGGCAGGACCACCATCCCGAGACTGGCCAGCGGGTGACGCAGGGCGGTGACCCACAGCAGGGCCGCCACCAGCCACATCGACGCCGACAGCGCATTGCCCAGGCACAGGTTCCAGCCGGTGCCGGTCGCGATCGCCGGGACCAGCGCCACCATGTGGGCGATCAGCGCCAGCAGCCACACTGCCAGCGGTCCGCGTGGGTGCCCGGCGGCCAGCGGTCGGTCGCGTATGCCCAGGGCCAGGTAGCCCAGCGCGATCAGGTACAGAAAAACGGCGATGGTTCCGGCGATCGTGATCATGCGCGGATTATCCCTTGTCACGCCCGCGAATGCACTTCGTCATCGCGCGCTGCAGGAGACCCCCGTCACGGGTATAATGCTCGATTCGATGCGGGCCGCGCCCCGCCGATTTCATCCGCAGGAGACACGTCCCATGTTCGACGGCCTTTCCAGTCGCCTCCAGGACACGATGAAGCGTCTGAAGGGTCAGGCGCGCCTGACCGAGGACAACATCCAGGAGGCCCTGCGCGAAGTGCGCATGGCCCTGCTCGAGGCCGACGTCGCGCTGCCGGTGGTGCGCGAGTTCGTGAAGGACGTCAAGGAAAAGGCGCTGGGCAAGGAGGTCATCGGCAGCCTGACGCCGGGGCAGGCCCTGATCAAGGTCGTGCACGACGAGCTGGTCGCGACCATGGGTGGCGAGAACGCCTCCCTCAATCTGGCCGCGCAGCCGCCGGCGGTGGTGCTGGTGGCCGGCCTGCAGGGCGCGGGCAAGACCACCAGTATCGGCAAGCTGGCGAAGCTCCTGCGCGAGCGCGACAAGAAACGCGTGGCGGTGGTCAGCTGCGACGTCTACCGCCCCGCCGCGATCCAGCAGCTGGAGACCCTGGCCGGCCAGGTCGAGGTGACCTTCTACCCCAGCGATACTTCGCAGAAGCCCGACGACATCGCCACCGACGCGGTGCAGCGGGCCCGCCGCGAAGGGATCGACGTGCTGCTGGTGGACACCGCCGGGCGCCTGCACGTCGACGAGGACATGATGGCCGAGGTGCAGACCCTGCACTCGGCGGTCGAACCGGTGGAGACCCTGTTCGTGGTCGACTCCATGACCGGGCAGGACGCGGCCAACACCGCGCGCGCGTTTGGTGACGCCCTGCCGCTGACCGGTGTGGTGCTGACCAAGGCCGATGGCGATGCCCGCGGGGGTGCCGCCCTGTCGGTGCGGCAGATCACCGGGGTGCCGATCAAGTTCATCGGCACCGGCGAACGCCCCGACGGGCTCGAGCCCTTCCATCCGGAACGTATCGCGTCCCGTATCCTCGGCAAGGGCGACGTGGTCTCCCTGGTGGAAGAAGCCTCGCGGCAGGTCGACGAGGAAAAGGCCGAAAAGCTCACGCGAAAGCTGAAGAAGGGGCGCGGCTTCGACCTCAACGACCTGCGCGAACAGCTGGCCCAGATGGAGAAGATGGGCGGCATGGGCAGCATGCTGGAAAAGCTGCCCGGCGGCGGCAAGATGCAGGAGGCGATCAAGAATCAGGCCGGCGACAAGGAGATCCGGCGCATGCAGGCCGTGATCTCCTCGATGACCGACGAGGAACGCCGCCACCCGGACATCATCAAGGGGTCGCGCAAGCGCCGCATCGCCGCGGGCTCCGGCTGCCAGATCCAGGACGTCAACCGCCTGCTCAAGCAGCACACCCAGATGAGCAAGGCGATGAAGAAATTTTCCAAGGGCGGCGCATCGAAAATGATGCGGGCCCTTGGAGGACAAATGGGCGGCATGGGCGGCCCTGGGGGCCCCGGAGGGGGCCTGCCGAAACGCTGACGATGGGGCTTCGGCCTTGTCTTGGCGCTGCAATTCGTTATAATCGCGCGTTTTCTCGCGAAACCGAACTTCACGGGGTTCAAGACTTCATGCTTACAATTCGTCTGTCACGCCGCGGCGCCAAGAAGCGCCCCTTCTACTCGATCGTGGTGACCGACTCCCGCGCCCGCCGCGACAGCGGCTACATCGAGCGCGTCGGTTTTCACAATCCGGTTGCCCGCGGTCAGGAAATCCCGCTGAAGATCGACCTCGAGCGGGTCGATTACTGGCTGAGCCACGGCGCCGGCATGTCCGAGCGCGTGGAGCACCTGGTCAAGGGGTACCGCAAGCAGCAGGCTGCGGCGGCCTGACCTCCGGGAGACGCAGGTGAGCGAGGCGGGTGAGCGCATCCGCGTCGGACGCGTCTCCGGGGTCTACGGCGTCAGGGGCTGGGTCCGGATCTTTTCCGAGACCGAGCCGCGTGACGCCATCACCGGTTTCCCCCGCCTGTGGATGAAGCAGGCCAAGGGATGGCGGCTGGTGGAGATTGAAAGCGGCCGCGCGCACGGCCCCGGCGTGGTCATCAAGTTCGCCGGGGTGGCCGATCGCGATGCCGCCTACGGACTGATGCGGGCCGAGCTGGCGATCGAACGCGAGTGGCTGCCCCCGGCGGAAGAAGGCGAGTACTACTGGGCCGACCTGCAGGGCCTGTCCGTTGAACATGTCGACGGCACGCCGCTGGGGACGGTCACCGGTTTCATGGAGACCGGCGCCAATGACGTGATGGTCGTGAGCGGTGAACGCGAGCGGCTGATCCCCTGGGTGCAGGGTCCGTACATCCTCGAGGTCGATCTCGAGGGCGGACGGATCCGGGTGGACTGGGATCCGGAATACTGACGCGGCGATGCGCTTCGACGTCATCACCCTGTTCCCGGAGCTGGTCGCATCCGTGACGCAATGGGGCATCCCGCGCCGGGCCGTGGAGGCCGGGCAGATGGACCTGCGGACCTGGAATCCCAGGGACTGGGCCAGCGGGGTGCACCAGGCGGTGGACGACCGGCCCTATGGCGGCGGCCCCGGCATGGTCATGCAGGTGCCGCCGCTGAAGGGGGCGCTGGACGCCGCCCGGGCCGATGGCCGCGAGGCGCTGCACGTGGTCGCGCTGACACCGCAGGGACGGCCGCTGGATCAGCAGCGGGTCCGGGCCCTCGCGGCAAGACCGCGGGTGGCGCTGGTCTGCGGCCGCTACGAAGGGATCGACGAACGCTTTATCGAAGCCGAAGTCGATGAAGAAATCTCGCTGGGAGACTACGTGCTCTCCGGCGGGGAACTGGGCGCCATGGCGATCATCGATGCCTGCGCCCGCCTCCGGCCCGGGGTGCTGGGGCATGCGGATTCCGCCGAGCAGGATTCCTTCAGCGAGGGCCTGCTGGACTGTCCGCACTACACCCGGCCGGAGGAACTGAACGGACACCGCGTCCCCGGCGTCCTCCTTGGAGGCGACCACGGCGCGATCCGCCGCTGGCGCCGCCGTGAGGCGCTGGGGCGTACATGGAGCCGCAGGCCGGATCTGCTGGCCCGGCTCGAACTGGGGGGCACGGATCAGGCCCTGCTGGACGAATACCGCGAGCGTCACCCGCGAGGTGGCGTCCGCTCCGAGAGCGATGATTGAGGTCGAGCAATGAATAACGTCATTCAGCAACTGGAAGCCGAGCAGATGAAATCCGATGTCCCGGATTTCGGCCCGGGCGATACCGTGGTGGTGCAGGTCAAGGTGCGCGAAGGAGAGCGCGAGCGCCTGCAGGCCTTCGAGGGCGTAGTGATCGGCAAGCGCAACCGCGGCCTGAACTCCGCGTTCACCCTGCGCAAGACCTCCTACGGCAACGGAGTGGAGCGCACCTTCCAGACCCACAGCCCGCAGATCGCCGAGATTCAGGTCAAGCGTCGCGGCAAGGTCCGTCGGGCCAAGCTGTACTACCTGCGCGATCGTACCGGCAAGGCCGCGCGCATCAAGGAAGACGTGCGCGCCCGGGCCAAGGGTCGCGGCTGACCCTCCGGGCCGCGGTTGGTCCCGCGGACCCCCGCGCGAGCGCATGCAAGGCCGGCGCTGCATCCTCCCGGGTGCATCGCTGGCCTTTGTGTATGCCTGCGACCCTGAAAACTCCCTTCTCCTGCTCGGCTGGGAAGGCCATGAGACGCGGGTTCCCGTCCCGCTGCGCCTGCCCTTCGCTCCCGAGGTCTACGCCCGGGACCCGCGTGCCTGGGTTCCGCCCGATTGCCTGCCGCCCGGCAGCCCGCATCAGCAACGGGTCTGGCACGCGCTGACCCGCATCCCCGTCGGCGAAACCCGCACCTACGGCCAGATCGCCCGCGCCATCGGCTCCTCGCCGCAGGCCGTGGGCCAGGCCTGTCGTGCCAATCCCTGGCCCCTGTTCATCCCCTGTCATCGTGTCCTGCCGGCCGGCGCCGCCCCCGATCGCGGATCCGCGGGGGGATACGCCGGCCAGGTTGCGGGCCCCCTGGCCGCCGCCAAACAGGCCCTCCTGCGCCACGAAGCCAACCGGCAAACCGAAATCAACGGGAACTTTTTGCAAAAAGGGGAATAGATCCGTTCCCCGGGGCGTCTGCCTATCGGTGCCGGACTGCAAGAACCCTTGAAAAACAGACTTTTAGGAAACGCTAATATAGCGTTTGTTTGTTGACACGGTGTTCACGCATTCCGCACTCTGCAGCGTAGGTTCGGGCGACGGAGACCCGGGCCCATCGAATAAAACCGTGTGATGGAGGTTTCCATGTTCAAGAAAGCATTGCTCGCCTTGCCCGTAGCAATGGCGGTCGGGGGCGCTGCCCAGGCCGGCGAATGGCAGGACCCGACCGATGTCCTGCAGAAGCTGCTCGACGCCAATCCCGATTCGGCGTATCTGCATCAGAGTGAGCAGAACATCATGATGATGCCGGACAACCCCGCCCTGTGGGTGGCGGAAGACGGCGAGCAGCTGTTCTACGAGGAACGCGGGCCGAACAACGCATCGCTGGAAGGCTGCGACTTCGGCAAGGGCGAGGGCGTGCTGGAAGGCGCCTACGTGGAGCTGCCGCGCTACTTCGAGGACGTCGGCAAGGTCATGGATTTCGAGCAGCGCCTGGTGCACTGCATGAAGGAAATCCAGGGCTACGACGCCGATGACGCGGCCGTCGCGCAGCGCCACGGCAGCGGTTCGGACATCATGCAGCTGACCACCTATATCGCCATGCAGTCTTCCGGCATGGAGTGGCAGCCGCAGAACGATCATCCCGAGGAACAGGCGATGATCGCGGCCGGCGAGAAGCTGTTCTTCCGTCGCGGCGGAGCTCAGGACTTCAACTGCGCCTCCTGTCACGGTCAGTCCGGCAAGCGCATTCGTGCGTCGGTCCTGCCCAAGATGCGCGATTCCCAGGAATGGACCAAGGCGGTCTCCTGGCCGGCCCAGCGTGCCGGGCACGACAACGTCCGCAGTCAGAACCACCGCATCCGTGGTTGCGTGTGGCAGATGCGCCACGCCGGCATCCGGCCGGACTCGATGGCCAACACCGCGCTCATCGCTTTCTGGAATGACGCGGCGCGTGGCGAACCGGCGATCCTGCCCGACCTGAAGCGGTAACCCCGGACGCAATAGGAGACAGCAAGCATGTTCAAGAAAAATACTGTTGCGGCCGGTGTGGCCGCCTTTGCAACCGTCGCGCTGGCAACGGGCTGCGCCGTGGCCGAGGGCAACAAGTCGGACGACGTCGACATCACTGCGATGAGTGCGGACGAGCTGGCCGAATACATGATCTTCGAGTCGGACAGCTTCCGCTTCGATCAGGTCCCGCAGGAAGGCGGTACCATGGAAGAGCGCATGACCCAGGACGAGATCCAGGCGGCCTGCTCGATCGAGGGTGACCCGGACGGCGAGACCGCCGGCCGTGTGGTGGCTCTGGCCCGCGAGCAGTACGAGGCCCCGGAAGGCGACATCGAGCTGGGCGACTGGCAACG
The DNA here is from genome assembly GCF_000428605.1 of Thioalkalivibrio sp. ALE19. Classification (NCBI taxonomy): domain Bacteria; kingdom Pseudomonadati; phylum Pseudomonadota; class Gammaproteobacteria; order Chromatiales; family Ectothiorhodospiraceae; genus Thioalkalivibrio; species Thioalkalivibrio sp. ALE19. Next base: position 11,040 of record NZ_AUAG01000019.1, on the reverse strand, counting down.
CGGTGAAGAGCTGGCGTTCTCCGGCTACGGCTACCGGATCGGTCACCGCAACGATGACCATTCGACCCGCGAAGCCGGCGGCAACTGCGTCAACTGCCACGTGTTCGATCCGGAAGGTCCCACGCAGGGCACCATCGGGCCGAGCCTGGTGAACTACGGCGCAACCCGCGGCGACAGCCAGGCCATCCGGGAATACGTCCATCAGGTCATCCACAACCCGCACCAGTACTTCCCGTGTGCGGAAATGCCCCGGTTCCAGGGCCTCCTGAGCGAGGAGCAGATCAGCCACATCATGGCCTATCTGCTGGATCCGGAGTCCCCGGTCAACAACTGATCCGGGGCAGCCGCAAGGCTGCATGACGATCCGTTCGGCGGATCGTGACCCGGGCCGCCGCGTTCCTCGCGGCGGCCCCCTCCCGGGGCATTCGCCACGGGACCAGACATTATTCACCATCGCACCCGCGATCCGGGGTTAACCGGGCGCCGCCGTGCACCCTGCCGGTGCCGCCGGTGTGGCTGCGGTCGCGAGTTCGGCGGCGAAACGGAATCGGGGAGACATCAGGGATGCCAGGCCACAGGGTACGTTGGGGGTTGCCGCTTGCCGTGTCGGCGGCGTTGTTCACCACGGGGTGTCAGTTCTTCGGCGACGCCGACGAGGGCGAGATCGACATCGCCTCGATGGAGACGGACGAACTGGTTGAACATATCGTGTTCGAATCGGACAGTTATCGACTGGACCAGCCCGTTCAGGAAGGCGGTTCGGCCCGCGGGCGCATGGAGCAGGATGACCTGCAGCGTGCATGTTCCGTAGTCGGAGGGGAGCTTCCGGACGATCAGGTGCAGGAGGTGATCACCCTCGCCCGGGAGAGCTACGAGGCACCCCCCGGGGGGCCACGTCTGGGTGACTGGGAGCGGGGCGCAGAGCTGGCCCGTTCCGGCTACGGGTTCCGCGTGGGGCATCGCAACGACGACCATTCCACGCGCACTCCCGGCGGTAACTGCTACGCCTGTCACCAGATGGACCCGAACGAGCCGGTCTATGGCACGATCGGGCCGAGCCTGGCCGGGTACGGCAACGGCCGGGGTACCGACGACGCGTCCCTGCGGTATGCGCATGAGGTGATCTCGAATCCGCACCAGTATTTCCCCTGTACGGAGATGCCCCGGTTCGGTTCCAACGAACTGCTGAGCGAGCGGGAGATCAGCCACATCATGGCCTATCTGCTGGACCCGGAGTCCCCGGTAAACCAGTAAACTGCACCCGCAGCGGGCGCCGCGCTTCGTGACCCGGAGCCGGCCGCAAGGAAGTCCAGCCACCGTGGTCCGCCGCGGTGGTTTTTTTATGGCCGGGGCGAAAGGGAGCGAGCCATGCTCAGCTATCAGCACGACTACCACGCCGGCAATTTCGCCGATATCCACAAGCATCTGGTGCTGCGCGCGGTGCTGGCGGCATTGCAGCGGCGGAACAAGCCGTTCGTGGCGCTGGATCTGCATGCCGGGGCCGGGGTTTATGACCTGGGCGGCGAGCGGGCGCGCAAGACCGGCGAGGCGGCGCTCGGCATCGAGCGCCTGCGCGCCTGTGCTTGCGAAACCGCGCTGCCGGAGGCGGTGACCGGGTTTCTGGAGACCGTGCAGCAGGTGGCCGGGACCGACGGGTATCCGGGATCACCGGCGTTGATCCGCGCGTCCCTGCGCGAGAATGACCGGCTGGTGGCCTGCGAGATGCACCCCGAGGCCCACGAACGCCTGCAGCGCGCGTTCGCCGGGGATGCGCGCTGCCATGTGCACCGGCGCGATGCGCGCGAGGCCGCCCGCGGGCTGTTCCCGCCGCAGCCGCGGCGCGGGTTCGCCTTGCTGGACCCTTCGTATGAACGCCCGGCGGAATACCGCGAGGTGGCGGAGATCGCGGAGACCATCCTGGAGCGCTGGAACACCGGGATGGTGCTGGTCTGGTATCCGGTGCTGGCGGGGCGTCCGGATCATGCCCTGGTCGAACGGCTGTGCACCCGGAGCATCCCCTGGGTGCGCAGCGAACTGCGCCTGCGTGATGATCCCGGTGCGGAGCGCGGGGCGCATCCCGGGCTCGCAGGGTCCGGCATGCTGGTGCTGCGTCCGCCGTGGCAGCTGGAAGAAGAGCTGGCCGCAACGCTGCCTGCGGTGCTCGGCTGTCTCGATCCGCAGGGCGAGGGGGCGCTTTATCGTGCCGAGGGGCTTGAAGAAGGCGGCGGCGACCCCACCCTTCGGCGTGTTGCCAATGTCTGAACCCATCCGAACCCATCACGGAGTCGTAATCCCATGACCGAAACCCGGACCGAGCAAGCCGCCGGCGCGGAAACCCGCCAGTTCGAGACCGAGGTCAGCCAGCTGCTGCAGCTGATGATCCACTCGCTGTATTCCAACCGCGAGATCTTCCTGCGCGAGCTGATCTCCAACGGCGCGGATGCCTGCGACAAGCTGCGCTTCGAGGCGACCGCGAACCCCGAGGCGATCCCGCAGCCGGCCGAGCTGCACATCGACGTGGACGTGGACAAGGATGCCCGCACCGTGACCGTGCGCGACAACGGCATCGGCATGTCGCGCGACGAGGTGATCCAGCAGATCGGGACCATCGCCCATTCGGGTACCCGGGCCTTCCTCGAGAAGCTGACCGGCGACCAGCAGAAGGATGCCCAGCTGATCGGGCAGTTCGGGGTCGGGTTCTATTCCTCGTTCATCGTGGCCGACCACGTGCGCGTGGAGACCCGGCGCGCCGGTACCGGGGTCGAGGCCGGCACGCGCTGGGAGTCGAAGGGCGATGGCGAATACACCCTCGCCGAATGCGAGCGCGCGGAACCGGGCACCGAGATCACCCTGACGCTCAAGGAAGACGCCGACGAGTTCCTCGAGCCGATGCGCCTGCGCCACGTGATCGGGCGCTACTCGGACCACGTGGCCTTCCCGATCCGCATGCGCAAGCAGGACGACGAAGGCAATCCCACGGACGAGTGGGAGACCGTCAACCGTGCCAGTGCACTGTGGACGCGGCCGAAGAGCGAGATCTCCGACGAGGAATACCGCGAGTTCTACAAGCACATCGCGCACGATTTCGAGGACCCGGTGGCCTGGACCCACAACCACGTGGAAGGCCGCCAGGAGTACACCACGCTGTTCTACATCCCCGGCCGGGCGCCGTTCGACCTGTGGGATCGCGACGCACGCCACGGGGTGAAGCTGTACGTGAAGCGCGTGTTCATCATGGACGACGCGGAGAAGCTGCTGCCGAACTACCTGCGCTTCGTGCGCGGGGTGGTGGACTCGGCCGACCTGCCGCTGAACGTCTCGCGCGAGATCCTGCAGGACAACCGCCTGGTGGATTCCATCCGGTCCGGCTCGGTGAAGAAGATCCTCGGCCTGCTGGAGAACATCGCGAAGAACGAGCCGGAGAAATACGCCGGGATCTGGGACAACTTCGGCCGCGTGCTCAAGGAAGGCCCCGGCGAGGACTTCGCCAACCAGCAGCAGATCGCGGGTCTGCTGCGCTTTGCCAGCACGCACAACGACGATGACACGCAGAACGTCTCCTTCGCGGACTACAAGGCCCGCATGAAGGAGGGGCAGGACGCGATCTACGTGATCAGCGCCGACAACGCCGCCGCCGCGCGCAACAGCCCGCATCTGGAGGTGTTCCGCAAGCACGGCATCGAGGTGCTGCTGCTGTCCGACCGGGTGGACGAGTGGCTGCTGTCCAACCTGCGCGAGTTCGACGGTACGCCGATCAAGAACGTCGCCAAGGGCGATCTCGATCTGGACAACATCATCGGCGAGCAGGATTCCGATGATACGGACGACGCCGAGAACCGGAAGGACGACGAACTGGGCGACCTGCCCGAGCGCATCCAGAGCGCGCTGGGTGACCGGGTCGACTCCGTGCGCCCGTCGAAGCGGCTGGTGGACTCGCCGGCCTGCATCGTACTCGGCGAGCACGAGATGGCGCTGTATCTGCAGGAGCTGCTGAAGCAGGCCGGACAGGAGACCTTCTCCTCGAAGCCGGTACTGGAGGTCAATGCGCAGCATCCGCTGGTCGAACGGCTGAAGACGGCGGAAGGCGACGACTTCAACGATCTCGCCTCGCTGCTGTTCGAACAGTCCCTGCTGGCCGAGGGCGGGCAGCTGGAGGATCCGTCCGGGTTCGTGCAGCGCCTGAACCGGTTCCTGCTGCAGGCGGCCTGAGCGGTCGCCCGCCGCGGACTCTGTACGCAACGCATGCGCCGGGCTCCTGCCCGGCGTTCTTGTTTGCGCGCCGGGATTCCGGCACCGTGACCGGGGCCTGTGACGCGAAGGGGGCGGGCACGTTACCCTGTCGGGCCATATCTCAAGAGAGCAAAGCCCAATGCAAGTCGCGCAGAACTCCGTGGTGTCCATCCACTACAAGCTCACCAACGACGCCGGTGAGACCATCGACAGCTCCGAAGGCCGCGAGCCGCTGGCCTACATGCACGGCAACGGCCAGATCGTGCCGGGCCTCGAGCGCCAGCTGGAAGGCAAGGCCGCCGGTGACAAGGTCCAGGCCACGGTGCCGCCGGAAGAAGGCTACGGCGAGAAGCTGGACGCCATGGTCCAGGAAGTCCCGATGGAGGCCTTCCAGGGCGTCGACTCGATCGAGCCGGGCATGCAGTTCCAGGCCCAGACCGAAAACGGTCCGCTGACCGTGACGGTCACCAAGGTCGAGGGCGATACCGCCACGGTGGATGGCAACCATCCGCTGGCCGGCCAGACCCTCAATTTCGATGTCGAGGTGGTGGACGTGCGCGAGGCCTCCGCGGAAGAACTGGAACACGGTCACGCCCACGGGCCGGGCGGTCACGAGCACTGATCCTGCCTGCCGGGCCGGCCCCCGCCCGGTCCGGGACCCCCGGCGGTCGCAGCCCCGCGGTCGCCGGGTCTTTCTTCCCTCGCCTGTTCTCCCGAAAACGTCCCTATAGCGCCAGCCGTGGCCAGTGCGCCGGCATGCGCCGGGGTGCGTGGGTCACGATGACCGTCTGCCGCGCCTCCAGCCAGGGCCCGATGCGCTCCAGGATCGCCGCCTCGGTGGCTTCGTCCAGTCCTGCAAAGGGTTCGTCCAGCAGGGCAACCGGCCGGTCCTGCAGCAGCAGCCAGGCCAGCGCCACCCGGCGTGCCTGCCCGCCGGAGAGGTTGCCGGCATCTTCGCCCAGCGGATACTCCAGGCTGTAGCCCATGCGCTGCAGAAGCGGCGCGATGCGCACCTGATCCAGCACGGCCCACAGGCGGTCGGCGGGCAGATCGGGGCGGCCGAGGCGCAGGTTGGCGGCCAGGCTGTCGTCCAGCAGGCGCACGCGCTGGGGCAGGTAGCCGATCACCCGGTGGCGGGTGTCGGGATCCAGCGTGGTCAGATCCTGCTCGCCCCACCGCAGTTCGCCGCCGGTGGGTGCCAGCTCGCCGGCCAGGGTCTCCAGCAGGGCGGTCTTGCCGCGCCCGCTGATGCCGTGGATCACCAGCGGATAACCGGGTTCCGGCCGGATGTCCAGCGGGCCGGCCAGCGGGCGGTCGGCGCGGAAGCCGACGCTCAGGCCGCGCGCTTCCAGCGGGCCGGGGGGCAGTTCGACGGGTTCTGCCCCGGCGGGCTCCGGACCCTCGGCTTCGGCCTCGGTCTCGCGCAGGCGCCGCGCCGCTTCCAGGCTCTCGCCGAGGCGCCACCAGGCGCCGGGCAGGCTGCCCAGCGCCTCGTTAAGGCCCAGGGTCATCAGGGTGAGCAGCACGGCGACCGGCCCGGAGATCAGCCCTTCGGCGTAGGCATGCAGCGCGTAGCCCAGCATGGCGAGGGTGGTCAGCATCACCACCAGCTGGACCCCCTGTTCGCCCAGCACCCCGGCGCGTTCCTGGGTCAGGCGCCGCGCGGCCCCCTCGCGGGCTCGCCGGGCCCGGGCCGCGCGGCGTTCCTCCAGGCGGCCAAACGCAGTCAGTTCCGGCAGCCCGCCGAAGTAGTCCAGCAGGGCCACGCGCTCATTCGATTCTTCCTGCACCAGCCGGCGGCCATGGCGCTGACCGGCCGCCGCCGCGAGCCCGGCGGTGATCAGGGTGATCGCGGCGGCGACCAGCAGAATGACCGCGGCGAGCGGCGGGGCCAGCCACAGGGCGATCGCCACGGCGCCGACCAGCGCCAGCAGGGCCCCGACCATCGGTCCCACCACCCGCAGCGGGATGGCGTCCAGGGTGTCGATGTCGCTGGTCAGGCGGGCCTGCAGGTCGCCGCTGCGCAGACTTGCCAGGCTTCGCGCCGGCCAGCGCGCCAGCTGGCGGAAGGTGGTCGCGCGCAGGTCGGCGAGGATGCGCAGGACCGCTTCGTGTCCGGTCACGCGCTCGAAATAGCGGGCCACGGTGCGCAGTACCGCCGCCGCACGAATCCCGCCGGACGGTGAATAGATGTCCAGAGTGGCCAGCATGCCGGCCCCGGCCAGCGCCGTGGCGGTGATGAACCAGCCCGACAGGGCGAGCAGCACGATGCCGCTGACCCAGGTCACCGCCAGCAGCAGCCAGGCCAGCAGGCTCCAGCCGAGGCGTGCGCGGAACAGGCGTTGCAGGTATTCGCGGTCCGTCATGCCAGGCTCTCCACGCGGCCTTCGGCCAGCCGGACCACCCGGCTGGCACGTTCCCGGATGGCACCGCGGTGGGCCGCGATGACCAGGGTGATGTCGTGCTCGGCGGCCAGGGCGAACAGGGTGTCCAGCAGGGCGGCCTCGGTCGCCTCGTCGAGCGCGCTGGTGGGTTCGTCCAGCAGCCACAGCGGATGCCCGGCGAGGATCCCGCGGGCCATCGCGATGCGCTGGGCCTGCCCCCCGGAGATTCCGGTGTTGCCTTCCCCGATGGCGGTATCCAGCCCGTCCGGCAGCTGCGGGTCATCGACCGGCAGCCCGGCGCGGGCGAGGGCGTCGTGCATCGCCGCGTCGCTTACCGGTTCGGCGCTGGCCAGTTGCAGGTTGTCGCGCAGGCTGCCGTGGAACAGGTGGGCGTCCTGGCCGATCCACACGAACCGCTGCAGGTCGCTTGCTACGCGGATCGCGCCGTCGGCCGGCCGCAGGAAACCGGCCAGCAGCGCCAGCAGGGTGGACTTGCCGGAGCCGCTGGGGCCGGTCACCGCCAGGTGTTCCCCGCGGCCGATCTGCAGGTCGATGTCGTGCAGGGCCGGTTGGGCGGTATCCGGATACTGCACCTGCACTCCGGCCAGGTGTATCGCCGTGCGCGGCCTGTCCGGCACCCCGGCCGGGACGGAGACGGGGCCACCGGCCGGCTGCAGCAGGGGCGCCAGGGACTCGGCCGCGGCCAGGGCGGCGGCCCGGTCGTGATAGCTCTGCGCGAACTGGCGCAGGGGCAGGAAATATTCGGGCGCCAGCACCAGGATGAACAGCCCGGTGAACAGGGTCAGGCTGCCGGCCGGGCCGTAGTCGATCGCCCCGAACAGGCCGAAACCGATATAGATCGCCAGCAGGCCGATGGCGACTGCGCTGAAGAATTCCATGATCGCCGACGACAGGAACGCGACCCGCAGCACGCGCATGGTCAGGCGACGGTGTTCGTCGCTGGCGGCCACCACCGCCTCGCGGGCTGCCTGCGTGGCGCGCGCGCGGCGCAGGAAGTCGAGGCTGCGCAGGCGGTCGAGGAAGTGCCCGGCGAGGCGGTTCTCCTCGTCCTGCTGGCGGCGGTGGATCTGTTCGGCGCCCATGCCGACCAGGGCCATGAAGGCGGGAATCAGCGGTGCCGAGAGCAGCAGCAGTCCGGCGGCGAGCCAGTCCAGCCAGGCCACCGTCAGCAGCAGCACCAGCGGGGTCAGGATCACCATGCGGGTGCCGGGCAGGTAGCGGGCGTAGTGGCCGGTCAGGTCTTCCACTCGCCGCAGGTAGTGATCGACCCAGGCCCCTGAAGGGGCCCGGTGCGCCAGATGGACGGGGCCGTCGCGCCGGGCCGCGTCCAGCAGTTCCTCGCGCAGTTCACGCTTGACCGCATCCGCCAGACGATGGCCGGCGCCATCGCGCAGGGCCTGCAGGGCATAGCGCAAGACCGCCGCCACCGCCGCGCCCGCCAGCACCATGCCCAGTGGCAGACGGTCCGGTGCGAACAGCGCCATGTGGACTGCCCAGGCGATCAGGCCGGCCAGGGCCACGGTGGCCAGGGTGGCGCCCAGCCCGGCGGCGGTGGCGCCCAGCAGCCAGTGGCGGTGCGGACGCATGCGCGCCTGCAGCCAGGGGCCGGGGCGCGGAAGGCCGGAGTCGGGGGCGTCGGCGGGCATCGAAATCCTTCTGTGACGGGGCGGGGTCCGCGGGTCCGGGGCGGCCCCGGGACGGAAATTCGAAACTAATCTATAAGAAGATGCTGATCAATGGACCCGGCAACGGGTGGGGGCCGACACACCTGAAAAGAATAGTGTTGAAAAGCATTCTCATTAGCGGTAATGTCGCCTCATCCACCCATTGCCAGGGGCCGGAGCCGTCAAAGATGATTGTATGTGTCTGCAATGCCGTGCGCGAACGCCAGATTCGGGAGCTGGTGGCGCAAAGTGATACCCGCGTCCGTATGCGCGATCTGCGCGAACAGCTGGGTGTGTGCGGTGATTGCGGAAAGTGCGCACGGCGGGCCCGGGGGATCCTGCGCGACTGCGCGGATCGCGCGGGCGAGCCGGTGGCCGGACACGCTCCGGCCGGGGGCTTCGCGGGCATTCCGGTGACGGCCGGGAGCATGGCAGCGGGGGCCTGCGCGGCCACCTAGGATCGGTCCGGTGCGCCGCGCGCGCCCCTTCAGGCAACGAATTCGGGATCCAGCATGAATGCATTGATCGAGTCCCTGGCGGGCGAGCGCTTCGCCGGGTTTCTGGACGCGGGCGGGCCCGTGGTGGCCATCCTGCTGGTGGCGTCGGTGGTGGCACTGGCGTTCGTACTGGTAAAACTCTGGCAGCTCTGGCAGCTGCGGGTGACCGACGTGCGTCCGGCCGAACAGGCGCTGGAACTGTTCCACGGTGGGGACCCGGAGGCCGCCATTCGGCATGCCGAAGCCACGCCCAACCCGGCAGCGCGCGCAGTGGCGCGCGGTATTCGCGGATTGCGCTCCGGCGTGTCCGAAGCCACCGTGAGGGAAGAGGTCGTGCGGTATGGCAACGCGACCATCCAGTCCCTGCGCCAGGGTCTGCGGCCGTTGGAGGTGATCGGTGCGCTGGCGCCGCTGCTGGGCCTGCTGGGGACGGTCATGGGTATGATCAAGGCCTTTCAGGCGCTGGAAGAAGCCGGCAGCCAGGTGGATCCGGCGATCCTGTCCGGGGGCATCTGGGAAGCCCTGCTGACCACCGCCGTGGGCCTGGCCGTGGCGATCCCGGTGGTGGCCGCGCTGAACTGGCTGGAGACCCGCGTGGAGCGGGTGGCGCATCGCATGGATGACGCGGTCACGCGGCTGTTCACCGGCCAGCTGATGACCCCGGCCCCGCGCGAGCAGGCCGCGGATGCGGAGCCCGCCAGCCAATGACCGGTGCCCCGGCGGAACAGCCGACGCTGGACACCGGTCGCCCGCGCCGGCGTAACCTGATCAGCCTGACGCCGCTGATCGACGTCGTTTTCATCCTGCTGGTGTTCTTCATGCTTGCCTCCAGTTTCCTCGACTGGCGCGCCGTGGAACTGGAGGCCCCGGCCGAGGCCGGGGGAGCCGGCTCCATGGAAGGCGCAATGCTGGTGGAGGTGCGGCCCGATGATCTGCGTCTGGGCGGCATTGCGGTACCCGCCGCTGAACTGCGCGAACGCGTGTCCGCGCGGTTGGCGGAGGATGCCGACACCCGCGTGCTGGTGATGCCGGTGGCCGGGGTGAACATGCAGCGCACTGTCGATGTCCTCGAGGCGCTGGCCGATGCCGGGGTCCGCGACCTGTCCGTGATCCGGGAGGGTGGCTCATGATCGGCCAGCGACGCCACTTTCATGTCGCGCACCGGCCGCGCAACGACGACGAGAGCATACTGCCGCTGATCAACATCGTGTTCCTGCTGCTGATCTTCTTCATGGTGGCGGGGCAGCTGAGCGCGGTGGATCCGTTCGAGGTCGAGCCGGTGGAGTCCGCGGTGGATGGTCAGCCCGGCCCCGACGAATTCATGGTGATCGTGGGCACCGAGGGGCGTCTGGCGGTCAACCAGGACGAGATCGATCTCGAGGGCATGGCGCGTCTGGTGGGTGAGCACCTGCAGCGGCACGGCGATGCGGCGCGGGTGCGGGTGAAGGCCGATGGCCGCGCCGAGGCCGTCGACGTGGTCGGCATTCTCGAACGCCTGCGCGAGGCGGGCGTGGAGCGTATCGATTTGCTGACCGTGCCGGAGACCTGAAGCATGCAGCCCGGCATTCGACACTGGGTGGTCGCACTGATCCTGGCCGTGGTGCTGCACGGACTGGTCGCGATGGCCCTGTTGCTGCGCGAGCCGCCCACCGGGGCCGAGGACGCCGGGGTCGGCGGCCTGGAGATCTCCATGGCGGCCGGGGGCTCCGCACCCCCGGCCGCCGCGGCGGAGCCGCCCGCGGAGACGGCCGAGGCCGAACCGGTCGAGCCCGAAATGCCCGAGCCCGCCCCGGCCGAGCCGGTCCGGCCGGAGGAGGCCGAGGCTCGGGAGCCGGAACGCCAGCCGGTCCGCCAGGCGGAGGAGGTCGAGCCCGAACCCGAGCCCGAACCTGAACCCGAGCCGGAACCCGAGCCCGAACCGGAGCCCGAGCCCGAGCCCGAGCCCGAGCCCGAGCCCGAACCGGAACCCGAACCGGAGCCCGAACCGGAGCCCGAACCGGAGCCCGAACCGGAGCCCGAACCGGAGCCCGAACCGGAGCCCGAACCGGAGCCCGCTGGCACGGCCGAGACGGTCGCCGAAACCGATGCTGTGGCCGATGAGCCGGGCGAAACGGACCCGACGGCCGACGAGTCCGGCCCCGCCGGGGACGCGGAGGGGGCCGCCGAGACGGATGCCACGGGCGGCGGCGACCCCGGGGCGGAGAGGGACTACCTTGCCGAACTGCAGGCCTGGGTCGAGCAGCA